>DASRJB010000300.1:0-2466 GCA_035649715.1 Pirellulaceae bacterium | reverse complement strand
CCTGCGCCGGCGGATCGAATTGCAGGGGGCCGATTTGAGCGGCGCGAAGCTCGACAAAGTAAATATGTGTGGATATGACTTCAAGGGCGCGAGTTTCTCCAACTCGTCGCTGATCGAAGCCGAGCTGTGGAACAGTGAGTTTCCCAAGGGAGTCTTTTCGGGGGCGAATTTGGAACGCTGCAGTTTCGAGAATTCCGTCCTCAACGGCGCCAACTTCCAAAAGGCCAATCTGACCGGCGCGAACCTGGCCAATTCGAAACTGCTCGGCGCCGACTTCACGGGCGCGAAACTGAAGGACGCCAGCTTCGCCGCGGCGCAATACGATCAGACGACGATTTTTCCCAAGGGCTTCGCGCCGCCGAGCGACATGACCTGGAAAGGCGACGGGCCGCCGCCGAATGCGAAGAAGGTGAAGGCGGCCAAGGCGGGCTCGCTCGACTTCGATTCCTTCCTCGCGCAGCTCAATACCAAGGTCGAAGTCGAGCGGATGAAGAAAGCGGCGTCGATGCTCAAGGCCGAGCGGTTTCAGCTGTTCGCCGAGGTGAAGGAAGATTCGCTCGTCGGCATCGTCAAAAGCCAGACCGACAAGGACCTTGTCTATTCCTGCCGGCTGGTCAACGACGGCGCGTTCAGCTGCTGCACCCAGAACCTGCGGCCGTGCGGCGGGCTGCGGGGAGCCTTGTGCAAGCACCTGCTGGTGCTGATCGTCGGGCTGGCCAAGGCCGGCCAGCTCGACGCGGCGACGGTCGATCACTGGATCGATCTCAGCCGCAGCCAGAAGCCGGCGATCGACGAAGACGTCATGAGCGCCACCTTCCTGCGCTACAAAGGCGCGGAAGCCGGCGAAATCGACTGGCGGCCGACGGAGACGATTCCCGAAGATTTTTACGCGATGTAGCAGCATGGCCAAAAGCGCGACAGCCAAACCAGCGGCCACCACCGCCGCCGATTACTTCGTCCGCGGCGATGTTGAGCAAAACCGGCAGGCCGTAAAACGGTGGAACCGGCTTACCATCGCCCAGCGGTCCGGCGTGAAGTTCGCCGGCGCAGATCTGGCAGGCTGCGACCTTTCGGGCATTAATCTCAACGGCGTGCTGGGTGCAGACGGCGCGTCGCTGGCCGCGGCGAACCTGAGCGGCGCTCGGTTGGCGGGCTCCTTCGAAAGGGCCTCGTTCGCCGGCGCGACGCTCACCGGCGCGAGGCTCAGCGGCTGCTTTTTCGAGGATGCCGATTTCTCCTGCGCTCAGATTGCGGGCGCAGACCTCTCGCGCAGCTATCTCGAGTGCGCCTGCCTCACGGAGGCGGACCTCACCGGCGCGAACCTGGCCGAGTGCCGGCTGCACGGCGCGGATTTCACCGGCGCGAAGCTGACGGATGCCGTGTTTTCCGGCGGTGCGTTCAGCAAACGCACGACGTGGCCCGCCGGCTTTGTGCCGCCCGGCGACATGGCCTGGCTGGGGCCGGGCCCCGACCCGCGGCTGTCGGGCAAAGGCAAACGGGCGGTTGCCCACGACATCAACGGCCTGATGGCCCGCCTGCACGCGATCATCGACCCGGCGCGGATGAAGCGGACGCTCGACATGCTCAAGAAGGAGAAGCATCAGCTCTTCTTCGAGATCGAGCCGACGATGGTCCGCGGCATCGTCCGCAGCCAGAAGGACCCGGACCTGGTGTATTCCTGCGTGCTGATGGAGGACGGCATCTACTCGTGCGCCACGCCGGACGTCGCGAAGTGCATGGGGTTGTCGGACGAGCCTTGCAAGCACATCCTCGTGCTGGTCATCGGATTGGCTCGTGCGGGGCTGCTCGACCCGACCACCGCCGATCGGTGGATGCTGGCCGCCAAGACGATGAACCCGCGCTGGAACAAGACCGTGCAGAACTACGTCAGCGACTCGCTGCTCAAGTACAAAGGCGTGATGGCCGGCGAGGTCGATTGGCGGCCCGCCGAGACGATTCCTGAGGATTTCTACGCGATGTGAGGCTGAGGGCTCGCGCGCCAAAGTGACCCATGGAAGAACTTGCCGAGCTCCGCGACGCCCTCGATCGGCTGCACGCCGCTCTCGACGATCTGGCGATTCGCGGCCTGCGCGCGGCCGGCCCGCAAGACCTGGCGAAGCTGGCCGCGCTGCGCGACGAGTTTCATGGCGCCGGCGCTGGCCACATCGCCGGACGGCTGGATGCGACGCTGGAAGCCGTGCGCGCGGACGATCGCGGCGCGGCGGCGGCGCTGCTCCGCGCCATGACGGCCGCACGGCTCTTCGACAGGATGTTGACGCTCGAGGTGGCCGCGAGTCTGCTGTCCGCGGACGATGCCGCAGAAGAAGGCGATGCCGCCAGCGGCGACGCGGATGATGGAGAGGAATAGGCATGCTTCCGCCGGCCACCGAACGACCGAAGCTCGCCGCCGTGCTCGCGCAACTGAGCGGCGCGGTTGAGGAGCTGCTGCTAGCTGGACTGACCACG
>DASRJB010000299.1:0-7819 GCA_035649715.1 Pirellulaceae bacterium | reverse complement strand
CCGAGGGACCAGCCGGTTTCGGCCTGGTCGGTCTGCGGCGTGCTGTTGTAGATGCGGATCGCCTTTTTGATGATGGGGAGCTTTTTCTTCTGCAGGCCGAGGATGCGGCCGACTTCCTCGGGCGTCGGCGTGCGGCCCAGTTCCTCGGTTAGCCGTGCCGACGCCCGCCGCCACTTGCTGAGCAGCTCGACCATGTACGCCGGGATGCGGATCGTCTTGGCAGAGTTGATCAAGGCCCGCTTGATCGACTGCTTGATCCAGTAGCTGGCGTACGTGCTAAACCGCGTGCCCACCGCGGGGTCGAACCCCTCGACTGCTCGCAAGAGACCGAGGTTCCCCTCCTCGATCAGGTCCTGCAGGCTGAGTCCCTTGCCCGTATAGCCGCGGGCGATGTTGACCACCAGCCGCAGGTTGGCCCGCACCATGCGGTCGCGTGCCCGCACGTCGCCCAAGGCGATCAGGTGAGCCAGGTCCTGCTCGTCCTTGGCAGTGAGCAGGGCCGTTTCGTTGATTTCGCGGAGGTAGGTCTCCAGCGGGGTCTGGAGCGAGCCGGATTTGCGGGCCGTGCGGCTCGTACCTTCGGTGCGCTTCGTGGAGGCCATGGGTCCGCCGGGCGAGAGAATCAGCGTGGTAGGACGTTGAACAGAACATCGACCCTGGATTGTCGCTAGCTGCATGCTTTGGCAAACCCGCCAGCATGCGCGGCCTGTACGAGGCGTTCGCTTCCTGCCAGTCGCGCGGACGCGGCCGGTTGTATCCGTTAGCGGGCCGCAAACTGCCGCCAGATTTTCTCGGGCCAGGCGTAGCTGCCCGGCTTGATGAGCAAGAGCGGCGCCGGCGCAGAAGTTAGCGGCTGGAGAATTCCTACGCCGGAAGGCGCTTGGGCCGTCACGGCGAAGCGCTGCCAGCCGAGGACGCTGGCGATGGCCGCGGCCGTCGCGCCGCCTTCGGCGAGCAGTGCGGCCAGCGGTGTGCGGTTCATCACCTGGGCCGTCAGCTGAGCCAGGTGCGAAAGCAGCTCGCGCGAATCGAGAGGGGACTGAATGTCACCGATTCCGAGCAGCATTCGGCCGGTGGCGGCCAGCTGCGAACCGGCGCTCGGCAAGTCGGCGGCGAGCGTCTGGACGCTCACGCCCGCGGCGAGACACTCCTCGCTGCGGCGACGCCAGGACAGCCGGCTGCCGCAGACGAGCAGCGCCGGCCGCGGCAGGACGAACTCGGCGGAACCAGCGCTTCCAGCGGGACGGCTGACGCGCCGATCGAGCAGCGCGGCGAAGAAGTCGACTGCGCCAGCCGCCAGAGACTGGTCGCCCTGCTCCTGTGCGCAGCGGCCAACGTCGTCGAGGGAAGCAACGTCTGGCACGGCAATCGCCGCCGACTCGCCGCCGAGGAGATGGGCGATCTGGGCCGACCGCCGCGGATACTCGGGATCTTGGGCGAACTGCGTCTGGTCCAGCGGCAGGCCATCCACCAGATATTGGCCGCGAGCGATCGTGCGGCCGCGCGACGGATTCGCGGGAACCAGCACCGCCTGCTGCTGGCCTGTGGCCTTCAGGATCGCCTCGATCTCCACGCGCACGTTGCCGCGGAGGACGGAATCGACCTTTTTGAAAATCCAGGCCGGCTGCGACGCGGCGATTTGCCGCGCGACCGCAGCCACGCGGGCGGCTGCGTCGGCAGCAGGCAAATGGCGCGAATCGGTATCGACGGCGATGACCTCCGCGGGGCTGGCCGGCTCGAACGTCCGCTGCACTTCGGTCGCCAGGCCGCGGGCGAAGGCGATGCCGGCCAGTTCCGCCGCGCCACTCAAGTCGTCGGCCAGGATGACAATCGACATGGGGTCAGGCCGCGATCAGCCGCAGGGCGAGCTGCACGGCCGAGAAGATGCTGCTGGGGTTGGCCTTCCCCTGCCAGGCGATGTCGCAGGCGGTGCCGTGATCGACGCTGGTGCGAACGATCGGCAGGCCGAGCGTGGTGTTCACGGCCGAGTCGAACGCGAGGGCCTTGACCGGGATATGTCCCTGATCGTGATACATGCAGACGAAGGCGTCGGTCGCTTTCCGTTTGGCGGGCAGGAACGCGGTGTCGGGCGGCAGCGGGCCCTCGATCTCGATGCCTTGCGCGCGGGCCGCCTCGATCGCCGGGACGATGATCCGCTCCTCCTCGCGGTCGCCGAACAGGCCGTGCTCGCCGGCGTGCGGATTGAGTCCGCAGACGACGATCTTGGGCCGCTTGCTGCGCAGGCGCGCCAGCGCATCGGCCGTCAGCTCGATCACGTCCAGGATCCGCTCCTTCGTGAGCAGCCCCGGCACGTCGCGGTAGCCGACGTGGACCGTCACGAACGTGCAGGTGATTTCCTCGGAGTACTGCATCATGCAGGAGCGCGGGGCCTTGGTCCGGTCCGCGAAGATTTCCGTGTGGCCGGGATAGCGGACGCCTGCCGCATTCAGGGCCTCCTTGTTCAGCGGCGCGGTCGAGACGGCGGCAACCTGTCCGGCCAGGGCCGCGTCAATGGCCCGCTCGACGTAAGTGAAGCCCGCTCGGCCCGTGGCGGCGCTGACGACTCCCGGCTGCACGCGCTCGGCGTCCACGGCCCGCCAATCGACGATCGTCGGCGCGGCGATCTGTGTACAATTCGCCTGCCACTCTTGCGGTGTAATGACCGGCGAGTTCAGCGGCAGCCTGGCCGCGGCGCTGACGCGCCGCAGGATTTCAGCGTCGCCGAAGACGACCGGGGCGCATCGCCTGGCGATGCCGGCATCCGCGAGCAAATGCAGGCAGACCTCCGGTCCGATTCCGGCGGGGTCACCCATCGTGACGGCAATGCGCGGCAAGTCGCTCATCGGTTAAGGCTGGCTCTTGGCGGGCTGAAGGTGAGCATCGAGAAACCCGGCGACCTGGTCGAGCTGCTCGGGTGTGTAGAACAACTTGCCGCCGTGAGCGCCGCCATAGACGACCTCGAACGTCGCCGCGAGACCCTGTTTCTTGTACGCGCCGACCAGCTCGTGGGCCTGGTTGATCGGCACCTGCGGATCCTGGTCGCCGTGAAAGATCAACAGCGGCGGCTCGCTCCGATCGACTTGCAGCACGGGGCTGGCCAGGCGGGCCAGTTCGATTTTGTCCTCGGGCTTGCCGCGGAAGAGCAGCTCGAGGGCCGGCGCGCGAACGCTCAAGCCGTGCGGCGTCGATTGGGCGAGGATCGTGGTGAGGTTTGTCGGCCCGAAGAAATCGATGATCGCCTGCACGTTGGACGAAACGCCGCGGTGCTCGCCGAGGTCGCCTTCATGAGCAGAAGAGCCGTTGGTCACGCCGACCAACGCCGCCAGGTGCCCGCCGGCCGAGCCGCCGGCGATGGCGATGTGGCGCGGGTCGATGCCGGTCTTGCCGGCAGTGCCGCGGAGATAGCGGATCGCAGCCTTGAGGTCGTGCACCTGAGCCGGATAGGGCGCGACCGGCGAGAGGCGGTAATCGACGCTGGCCACGGCGAATCCGCGATCGGCTAGCGGCAGAATCGGCACGTCCTTCTTCGAGCCGCTCCGCCACGCCCCGCCGTGGACCCAGACAATCAGTCGCGGCGTCGCCGCCTCTGGCGGCACGTAGAGGTCGAGCTGGAGGGAGGTCTCGCCCGCGCGGGCATATTCCAGGTCGCGCGTGACTGTCGGCTCGGCGCATGCTCCGCTGGCCGGCAGCAGGATCCCCGCGGCGGCGAGAACGGCTAACCACTGGACGAGAGATTTCATGGCTCAGCCTTTCGAGAGGCGGCGGCGCCCGATCGTCATCATGCCTTGCTGCGGGTCGCCGCAACAGAGGCGAGGGCAAATCCACTTGGCACGCGGCATGCAGGTTAATGACCTCCTCTCTCCACCCCCAGGACATGCATGGATCACGCAAAGATGAACGGAGCCATCCAGGAATGCTTGGAAGACTGCTACCAGTCGCTTCGGCCCCTGGATTGCCTGTCGAGTCATGCCGCCAGACTGCGGGCCGACGCCGGTTGGCAGGAGGCCGAGGTCCGGGAGTTTGAGACGGTATTGACTCGGATGTTGGCAGAATTGTTGGACGCCTAACGATCAAACTGGCCGCAAGCCGACCAGCGCCGGCGGTGCGCGCCGCTGCGAGAGCGACAAATTGACGGACCTCGACCGCCACCAACTGCGAATCGTCGTTGCCGACGACAACCAGGATGCCGCCCTGACGTTGTCGATGCTGCTCGACCGTCTCGGGTTCGACGTGATCGCCGCGGTGTTCGACGGCGAGTCGGCCCTGGAGTGCATCCGCACCGAGCGGCCGCACGTTGCCGTGCTCGATATCGCGATGCAGGGGCTCGACGGGTTGGAAGTCGCCCAGCAGGCCCGCGCCGACGCCGGCGCGGCGCTGCGATTGGTCGCCGTCACAGGGCTGGGGAGCGCCTGCGACCGGGCCGATGCGCTGCGGGCCGGCTTCGATGCCTATTTTTCCAAGCCCGTGGAAGGGCAAAAGCTCGAGGAGTTGATGCTGGCCTATTTGCAGTCGGGAATTGCCCGCCCGGGCTGATCGCGGCGAGCGATTGAGGATCGCGCGGCTGGGACTTAGGATTGACCTCTCGTCCCAGCCTGCGATTGGCCCGAAGCGATGAACGCCGAGCGCGCCTTTGCCCTTGCCCGCGAGCAATATGCCGAGTTGGGCGTCGATGCGGCCGCGGCGCTGACGGCGCTGCAAGGCGTCGCGGTGTCGCTGCACTGCTGGCAGGGAGACGACGTCGGCGGCTTCGAGAGTGCCGCGGGACTGACCGGCGGCGGCATCCAGGCGACGGGGAACTACCCCGGCAAGGCGCGGACGCCGGACGAATTGCGGGCCGACCTGGACGCTGCCTTGGCGCTGATCCCCGGCCGCCACCGCGTCAACCTGCATGCGATTTACGCCGACTATGCCGGCCGCCAGATCGGGCGCGACGAGCTGTTGCCCGAGCACTTTGCGGCGTGGATCGAGTGGGCGAAGTCGCGGCGGCTGGGCCTGGACTTCAACGGCACTTTCTTCTCGCACCCGCTGGCCGAGAGCGGCTTCACGCTCGCCAGCCGCGACGAAGGCGTGCGGCGGTTTTGGGTGCGGCACGCTCTCGCCTGCCGCGAGATCGGCGAGGTGTTTGGCCGCGAGCTGGGAACGCCCTGCGTCACGAACGTCTGGATTCCCGACGGCTACAAAGACACGCCCGTCGATCGCCAGACGCCCCGCGAGATCTTGCGGCGGTCGCTGGACGAGATTTTCGCCGTCCCGCTCGATCCGCGGCATCACCTCGACGCCGTGGAGAGCAAGCTGTTTGGGATCGGCTCGGAGAGCTACGTCGTCGGCTCGCACGAGTTTTACCTGGGATACGCCATCGCGAAGGGCAAGCTGCTGTGCCTGGACGCCGGCCACTTTCACCCGACCGAAGGGATTGCCGACAAGATTTCGTCGATACTGCTGTGGCTGCCGGAGATCCTGCTGCACGTCAGCCGCGGCGTCCGCTGGGACAGCGACCACGTCGTCGTCCTCTCCGACGACCTGCGGCAAATCGCCGAGGAGATCGTTCGCGGCGGCCACTTGAAACGCGTGCACATCGGCCTCGACTTTTTCGACGCCAGCATCAACCGCATCGCGGCCTGGGTGATCGGCACGCGGGCCCTGCTCAAGGGGCTGCTGCTGGCGCTGTTGGAGCCGACGGCCATGCTCCGGCAGTGCGAGAACGAGGGGGACTACACGCAGCGGCTGGCGCTTTCGGAAGAGCTGAAGTCGCTGCCGGCGGGCGCCGTCTGGGACTACTACTGCGAGACGCAGAACGTGCCGGTCGGACTGACCTGGCTCGATCACGCGCGGGCCTACGAGCGGGATGTGCTCTCCCAGCGCGGTTGCCCATGACCACGATTCTGCGAGCGACGACCATCAGCAAGCAGTTCGCCGGCGTGCGGGCGCTGCGCGAGGTGTCGTTCGAAGTGCGGGCCGGCGAGGTACACGCCCTGGTCGGCGAGAACGGCGCTGGCAAATCGACGCTCATCAAGATCATCACTGGCGCCGTGCAGCCGGATGCGGGCACGCTCGAATTCGCGGGGCGGCCAGTCGAGCACAACGATCCGGTCGCCGCGCGGCGGCTGGGGATCGCGGCCATTTACCAGCAGCCGGCGCTGTTTCCCGACCTGACGGTGGCCGAGAACATCGCCATCGGCTTGGAGAGTGGCGGCCCCTGGCGGCGCGTCCGCTGGAGGGAGCGGCAGAGCCGCGCCCGCGAGCTGCTGGCCCGCGTCGGAGCCAGTATTTCGCCCGGCCGGATTGTCGATCAGTTGTCGATGCCCGAGCAGCAGCTCGTGGAGATCGCCCGCGCGCTGGGCGCCGATGCACGGCTGCTGATCCTCGACGAGCCGACAGCTTCGCTGAGCGAGCGCGAGGCCCAGCGGCTGCTGCAAGTCGTTCGCGACTTGCGGTCGCACGGCGTCGGGCTGGTCTACATTTCGCACCGCCTCGACGAACTTTTTCAGGTCGCCGACCGCGTGACCGTGCTCCGCGACGGCACGGCCGTGGCCACGCGGCCGATGAATGAGGTCGATCGGGCCGAGCTGATCCGGCTGATGGTCGGCCGCGAATTGACCGCCGTATTCCCAAAGCAAACTGTGCCGCTGGGCGAAACGGTGCTGGAGCTCGCCGGTATTGGTTGCCGCGCCGCCGGCGTGCGAGATGTCAACTTGAAGATTCGAGCGGGCGAAATTCTGGGACTGGCGGGACTCGTCGGCGCGGGGCGGACGGAGCTGGCCCGCATTCTGTTTGGACTTACGCCGGCCGACGCGGGGCAGATCCTGTTGCGCGGCCGGCGGGTCACGATCGATTCGCCCGCGCGGGCCGTGGAGCTGGGACTGGCCTGCGTCCCCGAGGACCGCCGCCGTCATGGTGTGATCCTCGACTTGCCGATTGCCGTCAATACTTCGCTGGCGATCCTGCAGCAGATCTCGGCGCGGGGGCGGCTCGATTTCCGGCGCGAGCGCTCGCTGGCGCGATCCATGGTCGAGCGCCTGGCGATCAAGACGCCGTCGATCGACTCGCCCGCGGTGGAGCTCTCCGGCGGCAACCAGCAAAAGGTCGCGATCGCCCGCTGGCTGGCGACGGAGCCCGCCGTGTTGATTCTCGACGAGCCGACCCAGGGCATCGACATCGGCGCGAAGGCGGAAATCCACCGGCTGATGGGCGAGCTGGCCAGCCGCGGCATGGCGATTCTGATGATCTCGTCCGAGCTTCCGGAAATCCTCGGCATGAGCGACCGGATTTGCGTGATGCGCGGCGGACGGATCGTCGGTGCGCTCGAGCGGGACGGCGCGACCCAGGAGCGGGTGCTGGCGCTGGCGCTCGGCCATGCCCAGAGCGAGCGGAGGGCCGGATGAGCCGCTACTCGCGCGAGATTTCGGTCGCGGCCGCCTATGCCCTGCTGCTGCTGGTGCTGTGGATCGCCGCGCCGTCGTTCTATGCCGGCGACAAGCTGCGGGCGATCCTGGTGGCCAGCGCACCGGTGCTCGTCGCGGCCGCCGGCATGACGCTGGTCATCCTCACGCGGCAAATCGACATTTCGATCGGCTCGCAGTTTTCGGTCTGCGGGATCGCCGCCGGATTGCTGGCTGCCGCCGGCCTGCCGATGCCGCTCGTCGCCGTTTTGACGGTCGGCCTAGGCGGTTTGCTGGGCGCGATCAACGGCGGCTTCGTCGCCGCTCTTAGTCTGCCGTCGATCGTCGTCACGTTGGCAACGATGGTCGTCCTGCGCGAAGGGCTCCGCTGGGCTCGCGAAGGCGAGTTCGTCAAGAACCTGCCGCCCGGGTTCCAGTGG
>DASRJB010000298.1:0-6430 GCA_035649715.1 Pirellulaceae bacterium | reverse complement strand
TCGCCACCGGCAAGCTTCCGCGGTGCTTCACGTAATTGGCCAGCGTCGGGCCCTCGACATACTCCATCACGAGAAAGTGCACGCCGCCCGCTTCGTCGGCGTCGTAGGCCGCGGCGATATTCGGGTGCGTCAGGCGGGCGGCCGCTTCGACCTCGCGCTGGAAGCGGGCGATTGCCTCGGGGATGCTCGACAGCGACTGAGGCAACACCTTCAGCGCCACCAGCCGGTTCATCCGGCGGTGACGGGCCTTGAAGACGGCCCCCATGCCCCCCTGGCCCAGCTTGTCCTGGATCACGTAGTTCCCGAGCACCAGGCCGTGGCGGTGGCCGCGGGCCAGCAGGTTCGCCTGGTACCGCGTGAGCTTGTGCTCCTGGACCAGCCACTCGATCAGGCCGGCGACGGTGCTGGTCGCAGGATCCTTGTGGGAACGGTCCCTGACGCTCGCCACCTCGGCAGCCGGCATCAGGCCGCTCTGCGAAAGTCCGGTAAGGAATTCGTCGAGCGAGACCTTGGGGGCCGTCTGGGGCACCTGAATCACGACCTGCGAGGCAACATCGCCGTCGGTCCAGTGGGAACCGGCGGCTTTTGCAGGCTCAATCTCGTGGGCCGAGGTCGCCTCGACCTGGGTGATCGCCTGGTGCGTTGCGGGTGACCGCACGTCGAGTGACGATTCCCGCGCGATTTCGACCCGGGCCTGGCAGTTGGGGCAGCTGCTTACGTGTTCGTCAAATGCCGATCGTTGCTGGTCATCTACGGAACCCTGGATGTAACCCAAGATGTCGGCTTCGCTCAGGCATTGCGTCATTCGGGCGTACCTCGAGCCAACCACCCGCAAGATGAGCCGTCCATTCTAAAGCGCCGCTGGCGGCCGTACAGCTAGTGGGTGGTTGAGGCGGCGAAGCGGCATTGTGGCTGCCCGTTGGACGCGACGCAACTGGTTGCGAGGCAATCGCTTAGGGCGAGTTACTAAGCGGCAGCACGCCATACCGAAATCCCCGGCACCCCAATTGCGGGTTGGCCGGCCCGGTGTGACATTGAGGGCTCCAGACAGGGCGGCAGGCGGCGGGAGCATAAAGGTACGGCAACGGAGTTCGCTGGCATGGTCTTTCCCGTAGCAGACGACAACAGCGACCGGACGATCTTTCCCTGGCTCAACATCGGCCTGATCGCGGTCAACGTTCTGGTGTTCGTGGTCTTCCAGGGCATGGGCGGCAACGACCGCTTTACCTATGCCTTTTCGACGGTGCCGGCCGAGATCACCACCGGCCGGGACCTGGTGACCGAGCCCCATGTCGAACAGGTCGAGACGCCCGTGGGCGTGCAGCGGATCAAAGTCCCCGGCCTGGAGCCGACGCCCCTCTCCGTCTATCTGACGCTGCTGACCTCCATGTTCATGCACGGCGGGATCGCCCACCTGCTGGGGAACATGTGGTTTCTCTGGATCTTTGGCGACAACATCGAGCAGGACATGGGCCGCGTCAGGTATTTGGTTTTCTACCTCGTCTGTGGGCTGCTGGCTTCGCTCACGCATGTCGTGCTCAACGCCGGGTCGCAGATTCCCAGCCTCGGCGCTTCGGGGGCCATCTCGGGTGTCCTCGGGGCCTACCTCCTGCTCCATTCGCAGCGCCGCGTGACCGTCGTGATGTTCCGCTTTCTGACCCAGGTTCCCGGCTGGGTGGCCGTGGGCCTGTGGTTCGCCTTCCAGGTGATCCAGGGGCTGGGAGTGCTGGGCGGCGAGGGGACCGGCGTCGCCTACGGGGCGCATATCGGCGGCTTCATCGCCGGCCTGGCATTGGCGAAGGTCTTCATGATCGGCCGACCAACCACGACCGAGCAAAAGGCCAGCTATGGGCAGCAGCGCTACCGCAAGAACGAACTGGAACGCTGGTGACGCCTGCTTTACGCGGAGCGTGAAGACTGCTTACCAGGCGAAGTCGTCCACGATGGGAGCCAGATAGGGATCGCGGAAGACGTAGCGCCGCTTGGCCTGGCCGGCTTCGGCGACGTACTTCCGCCAGGCGGCGGGCGTCGAGCCGGCGGCCCGATACTCGAACCACAACTGGTCCAGTTCCTGGCAATAGCCCCGCCAGGCCAGTTTCCGGTCGGTGTCCTCGCCGCGCCGCTCAAAGATCCGAATCGTCGGCTGGGCATAGTGGCCGGGGTGGGCGTGATTCACGACCTCCTCGCCCGGCGGGACCATCGTGGTGGACATCGCGACGGACAGCACAAACGACGCAAGCATTGCGGAACTCCTCGTGGGGCCGGACAGAGATTGGGCAGCAAGCGACTCTAGCTTACGTTCAATCGTGCTTGCAGCCGATCAGCCCGTCAAGTTTCCGCAGGCCGCACAATCTCCCGCGCCAAGTCCGCTATCTCGTCGATAAGTGGAGTGCTCTCAACAACTTAGAGCAGATTTCGTAATTCTTGCGAAACAATTGAGCAAATCATGGCAACCCTTGATATGCCTCGCGCCGGGGGATATGTTGCGAGGACGTTTTCCCAAATCAACCCGCAGAGCGACACCGAGGGACATTCCGCGAATACCGCTAGCACCAGCAAATAGCTTGCTCGCGGCTTTGTCATTTCAAGCCGGCTTTCCCATTTTGTCGAAGTTCAAGGTAGCGCCTGTCAATTCGCACCTGCCCGCGGCCAACCCCGCCTCCGCCAGCCGCCGCCCCACCTGAGGCTGGGCGCTAGCCGCAGCTCGACCTCCCGGGCGAGAGCTTCCGTCCACGAGCCAACATGGAAAAGCCGACTTTCTTCGCCCGCCGCGCGCTCCTGATTCTGGTGGTGGTCTTCTTCTTCGTGCCCTTTGCCCTGCGCGGCGCTCGGATGGCGCTGCTGGGCATGAAGAACGACGTCAAGGACTGGCTGCCCAAGGATTTTGAGGAAACCCGCGACCTCGACGAGTTCCGCCGCTACTTCCTTAGCGAACAGTTCGTGCTGGTGAGCTGGGACGGCTGCAGCGGCGACGAGACGGACGAGCGGTTCCGCCTGTTCCTGGCCAAGCTGAACCCCGAGTTGCCGCCATCGGTCCTGGCGGCCGAAGCCAAGGCGGCGGAAGAGAAAGCAGCCGCTGCCGGCGAAGGGGCCGCAGGGCCCGAGGCCGAACCCCAGCGCAGCAATCCCACGGTAGCGCTCCACCGCGACGAGAACTTCATCGGCGACAAGCTAGGGCTCTACTACGGCGGCGACTGGTACGAAAACTGGGGCGCTCGGGGCGAAAAGTGGCTCAAGGGCCTGCGACTCGCCAAGGAGGGCAGCAACGAAGAGTGCTGGTATTTCCTGACTCCCGACGGCGATTTGTTTCGCTGGGACGAAGTCGATGCACCGCCGGCCGCGCTGGCCCGTGCCGTCTATCGGCGATTCGTTGATAAGCGCACCGAGGGGACGCTGGTTCACTCCTTCGGGCTTAAGGACGGCGCATGGTATCACGCCGATCCTCGCCGGCTGCGGGCCCAGCTGTTCAAGACGGTCACGACGGGCCCCGCGGTACTAGAGAGCCTCACCCGCGAAGGGGGTGAATTGTCAGGCAGCGAAGAACTGGCGGCCGAGGCGAAGCGCCGGCTGTCGGGCGTACTGTTCGGCGAGGGCGGCAAGACAACCTGCATGATGTTGACGCTGACCGACGCCGCCCGCCGCAACCTGCACCTGGTCTGCGGCCGAGGCCTGCTCGGCAAGCCGCGCGGCCGCCTGTTCGAGATCGCCCACGAATCGAACATCTCGGAAAGCGAGCTGCGGCTCGGCGGCCCGCCGGTGGATAACGTCGCCATCGACGAAGAAGGCTCGGTCACGCTCGTGCGGCTGGTCAGCTGGTCGGCGGTGCTGGGGATCGGCCTGTCGCTGATCTGCTTCCGCAGCATCTCGCTGACGATCATGATCTTCTTCGTCGGCGGCATCTCGGCGGTCATGAGCCTGGCCGCGGTTTGGTGGCTGGGCAGCACGGCCGACGCGATCACGCTCTCGATGCCCTCGATGGTCTATGTCCTCGGGCTGTCGGGCGCGGCGCACATCATCAACTATTACCGCGACGCGGTCGATCATCATGGGCTGGCCGGCGCGCCGGAGCGGGCCATCGCTCAGGGCTGGAAGCCGGCCTTCTTGTGCGAAGTGACGACGGCGATCGGCCTGATCACGCTGGTCACCAGCGAGCTCGTCCCGATCCGCAAGTTCGGCCTGTTCTCGGGCCTGGCCGTGATGGGAATGTTCCTGGTGATGATGACCTACCTGCCCGCGGCCCTGCAAATCTGGCCGCAGCCGCCGCGAAAGAAGCGGGCCAGCAGCGAACCTTCCTGGCTCGCCGGCGCCCTGGACAGCTTCTGGCCCAAGTTCAGCGGCTGGATCGTCAACCACCACGCGCTGGTGGCCGTCGGCTGCACGCTCGTCATCGCGGCCTTCGGCTACGGCGTCGTTTACATGCGGACCAGCGTGAACCTGCTGAAGATGTTCCACAGCGAGGCCAAGATCATCCGCGACTACCAGTGGCTGGAGGCCAACTTGGGCCCGCTCGTGCCGATGGAGATCGTCGTCCGCGTGCCGGCCGCAAGCCAGCGGCCCAGCATTGCCCGCCGCCGCGAGCTCGAAGACGAGCTGGCGCAGGCCGAGACGCCCGCGGCCCGCAAAACGGAAATCGAGCGGCAGCTGCGCGAGACGCCGTTCCAGCTCTCGTTCCTCGAGCGGATGGAGCTGGCGACGCGCGTCCAGCGGCAGATCGAGGCTGAATTCGGCCCGTCGGGCCGCGGCATCGTCGGCCGGTCGGTTTGTGCCTCCACGTTTGTCCGGCCGCTGCCCGAGCCCAGCGGCAGCGCCTCCGCACAGACGACGCGAGCAACGATGAGCAGCCTGCTGGAGAAGCACAAGGCCGAGTTCCTGCACAGCGATTACCTCCGCGTCAAACAGGAAGACCAGACCGAGATGTGGCGGGTCAGCCTCCGCGTCGGGGCGACCAATGGCGTCGATTACGGCGCGTTCGTCAGCGACTTGCAGCAGACCGTCGAGCCGATCGTCGCCGCCGAGCAGCAGCGCTCGGCGATCCTCCGCCAGCTGCACGAGTCGCTGCAGCGTCGCGGAGACGCCGATCCCGCCCTGGCCGGCTCCACAGTCGTGCTGGTCGGCGTGCCCGAGGCGGCCCTCGCCCGGCGGCAGGCCGGCGCTGCCCCGCCCGCCCCCACAGCCGTCGATCAGCAGAAGATTTTCGCCCGCACGCTCTACGAGCTGCTCGTCAACTCGCGGATGCGACTGACCACACTCGCCGCCGGCAAATCGCTGCCGGCGGACCTGAACGAGACGCTCGCCGCCAGCGACTGCGTCGTCGTCGTGGGGGACATGCCGGGCCTCGATCTGGCCCGCCTCCGCGGCTCGGCTCCGCTAGTGATCGACGCCCGCGTGCAGCCGCTGGTCCCAGGGCAGAGGACCGCCTGGCAGCGCGATCCCGCCAGCGTCGCCGCCGTCTACACCGGCGTCGTGCCGATCGTTTACAAGGCCCAGCGGCTGCTGCTCGACAGCCTGATCCAGAGCACGTTCTGGTCGATCATCACGATCACGCCGCTGCTGATGTGGATCGCCCGCAGCTTCAGCGGCGGAGCGGTCTCGATGCTGCCCAACGTGCTGCCGATCGTGATGGTCTTCGGCGGCATGGGCTGGCTGGGAATCGACGTCGATGTCGGCTCGATGATGACGGCCAGCATCGCCCTGGGCGTCGCGGTCGATGACACGATCCACTTCCTCAACTGGTTCCGCGTCGAGCTCGACCGGCTGGGGGACCGCAAGCAGGCGATCCTCGCGACCTACAAGCACTGCGCCACGCCGACGCTGCAGGCGGCCGTCATCAGCGGCCTGGGTTTGTCGATCTTCGCCCTCAGCACGTTCACCCCCACGCAGCGCTTCGGCTGCCTGATGCTGGTGATTCTGTGGGCCGGAGCGATCGCCGAGCTGATCTACTTCCCCGCGATCCTGGCCGGCCCGCTCGGCCGGGTCTTTCAGCCGCGGAAGCAGCCCGCGACTGAGCCGCAACCGGCAGCCGAAGACAAATCGCAGCCGCAATTCCAGGTCGTCCACCACGACGACGAGCCGGAAGAATCGCTCGCGGCCCATTCGGGCAACGGCCATCCGCCGCCGCCCCACACCGGCAAGGCTCCCCATCGCCAGATCCGCGCCGACGCGGCGCACCGGCGATAGGGAATTTCAGATTTAGGATTTCAGATTTCAGATTTGCAGAGGAAAATAAACCCAAATTGAGCGCCTATTCCCAAATTTGAAATCTGAAATTTGAAATCTGAAATCGCCTGCTCCGGCATCGTCCTCGCCGGCGGACGCAGCTCGCGGATGGGACTGCCCAAGGCCACGCTGCCGTTCGGACCGGAGTTGATGCTCGAGCGGGTCGTGCGGCTGCTGGGAACGGTCGTGCAGCCGATCGTCGTCGTTGCTGCTC
>DASRJB010000297.1:0-2599 GCA_035649715.1 Pirellulaceae bacterium | reverse complement strand
GCTCGCGCGGCGGGCGTTTGTCGCGGGCTCTCTGGCCGGCTTGTCGGCGGCGCTGCTGCCGCTGCGGCCTGCCGCCGCGGCCGCGCCCGGCGAGGCCGATACCTCGCAGCAGGCCCGCGACGAGGCCGTCCGCTCGCTGCCGCTGGGCGAGCTCACCGCCGAAACCCGCCGCAAGCTGATGGCGGTTATCGAGCGCCCCAGCATCTACCGCCGTCTGCCGCAGAAATCGATCGACTGCGACCCCGCGCTGTTTCTGTTCCTGATCCGCAACCCGGAGGTCGTGGTCAACATCTGGGAGCTGATGGGTATGTCGACCAACATGACGGCCCAGCGGCAAGGGCCGTATCTGTGGAAGGGCAACGACGGCTCCGGCACAGTCTGCGACGTGGAGCTGGTTTACGGCACTGACGACCTGCACGTGATGTACTGCGACGGCTTCTACGAAGGCTCGCTGCTCAAGAGCAAGCACACCGGCCGCTGCGTGCTGGTCCTGAAGTCGGGCTACGGCCAGGGCGACGACCGGCGGTGGTATGTGGGCAACCGCCTGGACGTGTTCGTGCAGATCGATAACGTGGGGGCCGACTTCATCGCCCGCACGCTCTCGCCCTGGATCGGCAAGCAGGCCGACCACAACTTCCAGGAGTCGTGCAAGTTCGCGACCAAGCTCTCACAAACGGCCGAGACCAACGCGGCGGGCGTGCAGCGGCTGGCAGACAAGCTGACCCGCGTCGATCCCGGCGTGCGGGAACAGTTCGCCCGCCTGGCCGCCGGCGTGCAGCAGCGGGCCGCGCAGCGCGACGTGGGTGTGCAGCGGCGGTAGGATCGGGGGTCAGGAGTCGGGGGTCAGGAGTCGGGCGTCACCAAGCTGACCGTGAATCTCCATCTGGTCGTCGCTGACCGGTTCGTTGCGGGCCGGATGTCGACTTCCCCTTCCCGCCAGGTCACCACGGCGTCGTCCGACTCAAGGGACAGCGGCGACTTCGCGCCGCCCATCGCCAGGTAGCGACAGCCCAGCCAGCCACCCTCGCCGCCGCGGCGGCAGGCGATGTCGAAGATCAGCTGCGGCGCGCCGCTGGCTGCTTCAATGCTGGCCGACCAGTGGCTGCGGCCTGCGGCGCCGACGAGCAGCAGGGCGGCGCGGCCATCCGGCAGCGTTTCGCGATGCAGATTCTGCAGCGGCGGACTCGGCGGAAAATCGTCGGTGGGCGTCCCTTCCAGCGATTCGAGCAGCGGCTGCAACTGGCCGGCGGCATCGGCAGCGGCAATCACATGGCCATAGCGGTCGCCGCGCCAGACGAATTCGACTCGCAGTAACGCGCCGCCCGGTCCCACGGCCTCCAGCGCTTCACTCCGCATTCCGCACTCCGCATTCCGCATTCGCCCCTACTCCTCGTCCCCCAGGCTGCCCGCCAGCTCGCCCTTGACGCGCCACTTCAAGTAGGAATCGAGAAACCCCTGCAAATTCCCGTCCAGTACGTCGTGGAAGTGGTGCTCCAGGTAGCCGGTGCGGCTGTCCTTGACGCGTTGCGAAGGATGCAGGAAGTAATTGCGGATCTGCGAGCCGAAGCCGACCTTGGCCACGTTTTTGTACTTAGCGTATTGCTCGGCCTCGCGTTTTTCGTCGGCCAGGCGGACCAGGCGGGCGATGAGCATCTTGCGGGCCATGGCCCGGTTCTGGTGCTGGCTCCGCTCGTTCTGGCACTTGACCTCGATGCCGGTCTCGTAATGCACGAGGCGGATCGCGCTTTCGGTCTTGTTGACGTGCTGGCCGCCCGCGCCGCCGGCCCGCATCGTCTCCTCGCGGACGTCCTTGGCCCAATCGACTTCGATTTCCTTCTCGTCGCTGACTTCGGGCGAGACATCGACGGCGGCGAAGCTGGTCTGGCGCTTGCCTTCCGCGTTGAAGGGGCTGATGCGGACGAGGCGGTGGATGCCCGTCTCGCCCTTGAGGTAGCCGTAGGCCATCGGCCCGCGGATGGTGATGGTGGCGCTCTGGATGCCGGCGATGTCGTTGTCCTGTCGGTCCAGGAGCACGACGTCGTAGTCGTTCTTCTGGGCCCAGGCGGTGTACATCCGCAGCAGCATCTCGGCCCAGTCGTTGGCGTCGGTGCCGCCGTCGCGGGCGTTGATGCTGACGATCGCGCCCAGCGCATCGTGTGGGCCGCTGAGCAGGGCCTTCAGCTCCAGCTCGTCGGCCAGCTGTTCCAGGCGCTGGATTTCGCCGCGGATCTCGGCCGCAAACGACTCGTCGGCCTCGGCCAGCTCCAGCATTCCGGGCAGGTCGTCGCCGGTGCGCACTAAGTCGCCCAGCGGCTTCAGAACGGCCTTTAGCCCCTTGAGCTCCGCGACCGCTTCGCGGGCCTTTTCCTGATTGCTCCAGAACCCCTCGGCCGCCATCCGGCCTTCGATCTCGGCGACCTTCTTCCGCTTGCCCTCGAAGTCAAAGCGAGTCTCGCAATTGCGTGATCCGCGACCGAATCGCCTCCGCCCGGTTGTACCATTCGGTTTCCATGAGACAAATCTAGTTTGTGGAGCGTCGCGACGTTCTCCGCTGGAATCGCGAGGAACTACTACGGCGGTGGAGGCGGCGGACCTTTCA
>DASRJB010000296.1:0-3583 GCA_035649715.1 Pirellulaceae bacterium | reverse complement strand
CTGCCTCCACGCCCGCGCAGTGCGATTCGCAATCCCCTCTCTATAGTCGCAATGCGGAGCAATCGGCGGGCATGTACAATCGGGTCCGCTATTCGGAACTTTCCTGTCGGATCTCAGCGGGACCGCTCATGACTCGGCATTACCGCTTGCGCACCGCATCTCAGATCGTCGCGATCGTCTTTATTGGGGTCTGGGCACTGCCAGCGCCGGCCCAGGAACCAAAGCAGCCGCCTTCCGCGGAAACCGTCGCCGCCCAGGCGAACGAGTTTCTCCAGGCGCAGGTCGCGGTGAACCGTTTCAGCGGCTCGGTGCTCGTCGCCAAAGGCGAGCAGGTGCTGCTGGCCAAAGGACTGGGTCTGGCGAATGTCGAGCACGAAATCCCCAACACGCCCCAAACCAAATTTCGGCTGGGCTCGATCACCAAGCAGTTCACCGCGATGGCGATCCTCATACTTCAGGAGCAAGGGAAGCTGTCGGTGGAGGATCTGGCATCCAAGCACGTCGAAGGCACCCCCGAAGCCTGGAAGGAAGTAACGATCCACCACCTGCTGACGCACACCAGCGGCATTCCGAGCTTCACAGGCCTGCCGGGTTACCGTGCGGCGATGCCGCTGCCTTCGCCCGCGGCCAAGACGCTCGACCGCGTCCGCGAACTGCCGCTGGAGTTTACGCCGGGCGAGAAATTCAACTACAGCAATTCGGGTTACGTGCTGCTCGGGCAGATCATCGAAAAGGTCTCGGGCAAGTCCTATGGCGAATTCCTCCGCGAAAGCATCTTTCAGCCGCTGGGCCTGGCCGACACCGGCTACGACTCGCCGGAGAAAATTCTCCCGCATCGGGCCGCCGGCTATCGGCGCGAGGGGGACGGCGTGGCCAATGCCCCTTACTTGGATATGACGATTCCGCATGGCGCCGGGGCGCTCTATTCCACCGCCACCGACCTGCACCGCTGGAGTCAGGCGCTGGCTAGCAGCCAGCTCATCTCCAGCGGGGCCTACGAAAAGATGTTCACGCCGGGCAAGAGCAACTACGGCTACGGCTGGATCATCGACAAGCAATTCGGCCGCCAGCGGATGCAGCACGGCGGCGGGATTAACGGCTTCTCGACCTTCATCGCCCGCTACCCCGACGAGAAGCTGTGCGTGGTCGTGCTCAGCAACATTGAAGGCACGCCGGCCGCAATGGTCGCGAGCGGCCTGGCGGCGATCGCCCTCGGCGAGCCCTACGAATTGCCGAAGGAGCGCAAGTTCGTGAAACTCGACGCCAAGATTCTGGACGCATACACGGGCGAATACGAGATCGGCCCCAATCTCGTGCTCGCCGTCACGCGCGACGGCGACCGACTCCTGGCTCAACCCACTGGGCAACCCAAGGCCGAGCTGCATCCCCAGTCGGACGCCCAGTTCTTCGTCAAGGAAGTCAGCGCCGAGATCACCTTCGTCAAGGACGACGAGGGCCAGGTCACGCACCTGATCCTGAAGCAGGGCGAGCGCGAGACCAAGGCGAAGCGGATCAAGGGCACGCCATGAAAGACAGTTCCGTGACCAGTGCTCTGCATCGCGCGGTCTGCCTGCTGGTCCTTGTCTGCGCCCGGCCTGCGCTGGCTGAATTACGATTCGACGTCAGCTTTGATGCGTCCGTCGATCCGGGGCCGCTCACCGGCCGACTCCTGGTGATTATCGCCAAGGAAGGCAGCCGCGAGCCGCGGCTGCTCGCCAGCAGCTTTGCGGGATCGACGCCGTTTTTTGGCGTGGACGTCGCCGGCCTCGCGCCGGGCCAGAGCGCCACGATCGATGAACGGGCGCTCGGATATCCGGTTTCCAGCCTGAAGGACCTGCCGGCAGGCGACTACTCGGTGCAGGCCGTGCTGAACGTCTATACGCAGGTCCGCCGCAAGGACGGCCACACGGTCTGGGTCCACCTGGATCAGTGGGAGGGGCAGCAGTGGAACCGCTCGCCCGGCAATCTCGTCAGCAGCGTCCAGCGCGTCCGCCTCGATCCGGCCGCGGGTTTCGCGGTGAGGCTCGCGCTCGACAAGAAGCTGCCGGCTGTCGAGGTTCCGCCCGACACCGAATGGGTCAAGCGGGTCAAGATTCAGAGCCACCTGCTCTCGGAGTTCTGGGGCTGCCCGATCTACCTCGGTGCGACCGTACTCTTGCCGCGCGGATACAACCAGGACACCGAGCAAAAGTATCCGGCCATCTATGTGCAGGGGCACTTCAACCTGCGGCCGCCGTTGGGTTTTGCGCCCCCGGGGATGGCATTCGGCCGCGGACCCGAGTTTTACCGGGCCTGGACCTCCGACGATTTTCCCCGGATGGTCGCCGTGACCTTTCAGCATCCCACGCCCTATTACGACGATTCCTACGCGGTCAACTCGGCGAACAACGGTCCGTACGGCGACGCCCTGACGCAAGAGCTGATTCCCTACCTGGAGCAAAAGTACCGGCTGCTGCCGCAGCCCGAGGCCCGCGTGCTCACGGGTGGCTCGACCGGCGGCTGGGAAGCGCTCGCCCTGCAGATCTTTCATCCCAAGTTCTTTAGCGGCGTCTGGTCGCTCTATCCCGATCCGGTCGATTTTCGCCGCTACCAGGTCGGCAACGTCTATGAAGATGCGAATGCGTTTTCCGTGCCGCGCGGCGATTGGGCCCGGCTGGAGCGGCCGCTCTCCCGTACGATCGACGGCCAGGTGACGCAGACGATGCGCGAGATGAGCCAGGCCGAAGCGGTGCTGGGGTCCAACGTCCGTTCCGGCGGACAAATCGCCGCGTGGGACGCCGCCTACGGCCCCGTCGGAAAGGACGGCTATCCGCGGCCGCTCTGGGACCGGCTGACGGGCAAGATCGACAAGGACGTTGCGGCCTACATGCGCGACAACGGGTATGACTTGCGGCACTACCTCGAACAGAATTGGACGAAGCTCGGACCCGATCTGACCGGTAAGATCTACGTGGCCTGCGGCGACGAAGACACCTATTACCTCAACCTTGCCGTGTATTTGCTGGAGGACTCGCTCAAGCTGGCAAAGAATCCGCCGGCCAGCGCAATCTTCGAGTACGGCCGCCTCAAAGGCCACGGCTGGCAGCCGTTTTCGAACGCCGATCTCGTCCGCAAAATGGCCGAGCGGATCAGCGCCACCAGCCCGGGCCTGGTGACGACGCGCTAGGCTTTATCCACCGCGCGCCAAGCGTTTGAGCAGGCGCTGGCTGACGAGTCGCGGCAGGAATTCGCGGCCGCCTCCGCTCGCGTCCGAATCGGAATCGGCCAGCGCAGCAAATGCAGCTGCGCGGGCCTGTGTTTCGCCGCCGGTGGATGCCGCGCGGCCGGCGCCGACGCCGTTTCCCCGCGGAGTTGGCGATGTGGAATGCGCCAGGCGGTCCAGCAGCTGCTCGCTCACGCGGCCGCGCGAGAGGCCGGGCGACTCGCCTTCGGCATCATTTTCAGCCTTCGCCCCGTGCCCGCGTGCTCCGTCCTCCTTTTTCGCCTGCCCGGGCGGCCCGTCCTCTTTCTTGGCGTGGCCAAGCGCTTTGCCTTGGGCCTTGGTCTGGCGGAAGATCTCGTACACCTTGCCGTCGGACAGGGA
>DASRJB010000295.1:0-2962 GCA_035649715.1 Pirellulaceae bacterium | reverse complement strand
GCCGGTCGCCATCGACCGTGGGCGTACCGCGGGGTCCATCGCCCATGCCGTTGCGGTAGCCGCCGACCGTGCCGGCCAGCTCGCTGACGACCAGTTCGCCGTCCCCCTTGACGTTGCTCTGGATGTAGAACCTCTCCAGCTCCTCGGCGGTGATCTCGCCGTCGCGGCCGGGCTCCGACTTGAGCAGGCCCTGCGTCAGCTCATCGCTCGAGAGCAGTTCGTCCCCCTTGTTCGTGGCCGGATCGCGCGCGTCGTAGCGGCTGAAATTGCGGTCCAGAGCCGAACCGCGGGCTTCCGGCCGCGAAATCCGCCCGTCCCCGTCCTTGTCCAGCGAGGTGAAGTGAGCGCCGCTGCGGGCAGCGGCCAGTTGCGCGCCATCGGCCGACTTGTCCTCGGCGTCGATCCGCTCGAACTGCTCGCGGAGCAGGTTGCCTGCCTCGGCGAATTCCAGCTTGCCGTTCATGTTCTTGTCGAGCTGGTTAAAGAGCGCCGTCGCTCGCTGCTTCGCATTCGCGGCCAGGTCGCCGCTGATCGGCTGGTTGTATTGATTCCAGCTCCAGCCAAACCGCGTCAGCGCCTCGAGCTCATCGACCTTGCCGTCGCCGTTCTTGTCGAGCTGCTTGAGCTCGCCGGCGACTCGCGCGGCCAGGAGACGCGCGACGGGCTCGGGTTGCACGGCCCAGATCGTCTGCCCGCCCGTGGCATCCAGGCAGATCACGTGCTCGACGCCGCCCAAATCGCCTTGCGTATAGATGCGACCGTCCTTCACCGCGATCGACGAATAGGCCACGCCCACCGAATCGACCCGCCACACGACCGGCGGCCCTTCCTGCGGCCACTCCTTCAAGAGGCCCGAATCGAGGCTGATGCCGTCGCCGCGCGGCCCGCGCCACTGCGGCCAATCGCCGGGGCCATAGGGAACCTGGGCCTCAACCAACGCGGGCGAGAAAAGCAGCGCAGCCACTAGCGGCGCGCAAACGAGCGATCGCATGTCGCAAACTCCGGCAGGTGTTTTGGGTGGGATGCGGTGGCGGGATCGAACGGGCAGGCGGCTGGCGCTCTTTCGCGCGCCAGCCGAAGGGTCACAGCGAACGCAGCGACGACGTGAACAGACCGCTGGTCGCCGCAGTGAACACGGCCAGCACCAGGCCGATCGAGATGATCAAGAGCAGCACGCCGACCACCTGCCTCCAGGCGGTCGAGTCTTCCGACTTCAGCTCCGCGCGCATGTCGGGAGTCATGTGCTCCCAGATATCGTGTTCGCCATGCGCCTCGGCCTGCGGTACATCTGCCACGGTCTACTCCCCGATCGGTCGCCAGTGCCTACGCAACAATCATCCATTGTGACTGATCGGACCGGTTTTGGCCACTGCACGGTAGGACAAACCGCCCAAATCCGGTAGGGTATGGTTGCTGGCCGACTCGTACTGAGGTTCCCATGACCGCTGGCATCGTCCGCATCGGCGAATCGCCAAGGGCGCTAGAAATCCAGGTCGAGGGCCGGGGGACCATGCTCCACAGCCAGGCCATCCGCCAGTGGGCCGAAGTCCGCGTGCTGTCGATCGCCCGCGTTCGCGTCGATCTCAGCCGCTGCACCCACATGGACAGCACTTTCGTGGGCACCCTGCTGTGCCTGAAGCGGCTGAGCGAGTCGCGGCCGGGCGGAGGGCTGGTGCTGGTCGGCCCATCCGTCCAGTGCTTGCAGGTCCTGGAGCAAATGCGGATCGGCCGGATTTTCGCCGTGGACCCAGAGTGCCCCGTGGGTTGCGACTGGCAGGAGGTCCAGATCGACCCCTGCGCTGCCAAAACGCTGGCCTTCAAGTCCACGGTCGTCGAGGCCCACCAGCACCTGGCCGACTGCCCGGGCCCAGCCGGCGATCGCTTTCGCCAGCTCGCCGACGACATGGCCCGCGAACTGGCCCGCGAAACCGCGGGAAAGACCGCGCAGCCCGGCGAGCGGGGCTCCGCGTGAGCGCCTACGAATTGCCCACGATCGACCAGGAAGTCTGCCGCGGCTGCGGGGCGTGTTGCTTGCGTCAGCCCTGGCCGCCGTTTCTCGACGAGCACGAGCTGGCGGCAATTCCCCGCCGGCTGCGGGAGGAACTGAAACGTGCTTCGCGAGATCGCACTGGATTGCCTTGCTTCTGGCTCGATCTGCTGACTCACGAATGCCGGCACTACGAACACCGCCCGGTCGCCTGCCGCGAGTTCCAGCCCGGCAGCGAGAATTGCCTGGAAGACCGCGCCGCCTGCGGCTTGTGAATTTTCGGTGCGGTCCGAGCGGGATTTATTGCTGCCGGCGGCCTTGGCCGGTACATTGCAGCCGCCCGTCCCCGCCCCGTCCTTCTATTCGATAGCGCTCGCATGAAACTCTCGATTGCCCAGGACGACGGAAACCAGGTTTGCGTGGCGATTTCCGGCCAGGTCACCCAGCGCGAGGTCAGCCCGATCGAGGAGCCGCTCGCCCTGCTGCTCGGCCCCACGGCGTATTCGCGCCTCGTGCGGCTGGACCTGAGCAACGCGAGCTTCATGGATTCCAGCGGCGTCGGCTGGCTGCTGACGTGCCAGAAGCGGATGCGGCAGGCCGGCGGCAAGCTGACCCTGTTCTCGCCACACCCGATCGTGGCCAACGTGCTGAAGGTGCTCAAGCTCGAGCGGGTTTTCGATATCGAGCAGGCCGCGGCCGCGCGCGGGCCGGCGGGAGGCGGCTCATGAGCGCCGCCGAGACGATCGACTTCACCACCGAACCGCTCACCAGCCAGCAGCCGGCGGAGGCCGTCGCCCGAGTCGTTCGCGAGGCGGTCGGCCGGCAGGCCAGCGACCTGTTCCTGTTCAGCGACGAGAGCGCCGTCAACATCGCCGTCCGGACGCTCGGCCACGTCGAGCGGCTGGCGACCGTCAGCCGCGAATCCGGCCGGCACCTCATCAGCTACTTCAAGACGCTGGCGGGGATCGACATTGC
>DASRJB010000294.1:0-15948 GCA_035649715.1 Pirellulaceae bacterium | reverse complement strand
GTGGCTCGCCGGGCAGCGAAAACCGGTGGACCTCAAACTGTTTGCAGGATTGTTTGCGGCTGATGCGGAACTGCAGAAACGCAGCTAATCGCCATGACGACTTCGCCACCGACGCTCGCCGAACGCTTCGCGGGCTGCCTGCTCGGCCTGGCGGTCGGCGATGCGCTGGGGGCTCACTTCGAGACCCAGCCGGCGGAATTCATCGCCCGCCGCTATCGGGCGCCGCGCGAGCTGCTCGACGATCCGCCGGAGGGCCGCTACTGCTACACCGACGACACACAAATGGCGATCGGCGTCGCCGAGACGCTGATCGCCTGCGGCTGCATCGACGAAGCGGAAATCTGCCGCCGGTTCGCGGCCAATTACGTGCCGTCCCGCGGCTACGGCCGCGGCGCGCGGGTCGTGCTCGACGCGATGGTGGAAGGGGGCGATCACCGCTATTGGGCCGAGAACCTGTTTCCCGGGGGCTCGCACGGCAACGGGGCCGCGATGCGGGTCGCGCCCGTCGGCCTGCTGTTCCGCGACGATCCGAGCGCCCTGTGGACCCAAGCCCGCCTGTCGGCCCTGCCCACGCACGTGCACCCGCTGGGCGTCGAGGGGGCGCAGGTCCTGGCCCTGGCCGTGGCGCACGCCTCGCGAGCCGAAAACTTCGCCAGGCCGGAGTTCTTCGCGGCCCTGGCCGAGAGCTGCCAGTTGCTGGAGTATGCCGGACCACTGCGGCGGGCGGCCCGCGTCGAGCACCTCCGCGACCTGGCCCTCTTCGGCAACGGAATCGCCGCTGCGGATTCGGTGGTCACGGCGATCGCCTGCTTCGGCCATACGCCGGACTCGTATGAATTGACGATTGCCAATGCCATTCTGCTGGGCGGCGACACCGACACGATCGCCGCGATGGCCGGTGCGATCAGCGGCGCGTTCCTGGGCCGGCAAGCCATTCCGCAGTTCCTCATCGACCGCCTGGAGGACGGCTATCAAGGCCGCACCTATATCGAGAAATTGTCTGCCGGCCTGCTGGCCGCGTACGAGAAGGCGAAAGGACAAAAACCGTGAACGCCGCGGAGCGAACGCAAATCAGCAAGCGCCTCAGCTACGTCCTGCGGCACCGGCCGGACTCGGTCGGCATCCAGCTCGAAGAGGGCGGCTGGGTGGAGGTCGAAGTACTCCAGGCGGCCCTGGCCCGCGAAGGCGAGCCGGTACCTCGCGAGGCGCTGGCGGAAGTCGTGGCGACCAGCGACAAGCAGCGGTTCGAGCTGAGCGAGGACGGGGCCAAATCCGCGCCCGGCAGGGGCATTCAGTGGAAGTGGACCTGGGCTACGAGCCGGCAGTTCCGCCCGACGTGCTCTACCACGGCACGGCGCGGCACAACCTCGAATCGATCCTGCGGACCGGCCTCAATAGAGGCCGCCGGCACCACGTTCATCTCTCCACCAACCGACAGACGATGATTCAGGTCGCAACCCGCCATGGCCAGCCCGTTGTGCTTGCCATCGCCGCTGCCCGCATGCACGCCGCGGGCCACCCCTTCTTCCTCACCGGCAACCAGGTCTGGCTCACGGACCACGTTCCGCCGGAATATCTGTTGGTTGCCGAGGACGAAGAAAACTGATGCGGGCAACGCAATCCGCGATCAGCCCGCCCGAGCGATGCGCGCATATTGCGAAGTTTTCTTGGAGGGCGGATTCAAGCCACAACTCCAGTCGTCACAATGCCTTACGACCAAATCTGCCCAAAACCCATTATGCGCATTATGCGCGCCGGCGGGTGCCTTGCACCTGAAGGGCGCTGACACGGATTTCGGCTGATTGCCAACAACCAAGATGCCAAAGAGCAAGCAGCCGCCACGCGCTAACCGTAATTGTATCGGGTGTTCACTAATTGTCAATAGACGATGTAGCCGGAGAACGCTAGCCTGTGTCGGACACCGGCCCACATCGGCAGATTCGCGGCTTGGTTTCATACCGCGTTCGGCGGCACTGCAGGGACAGCTTGTCACACAGCACGGACAGAATGCCTGACGGGCGCACCATTTTCAGGAACCCTCGCAATGATCGACTGAAGGAGCCAAGCCGGTAGCGCGTGAGCAGGCACTGGCATACCGATTGCGGAAGTTGCCGCGTTTTTGCAGCCCGGCCAGTTGCCTCGAATTGCCAGCTTTAGCGGGTGTTTCGAGTTGCCCCGCTGTAAATCGTTTGGGGGTGCTTGGGGTCCGTGCTACCGCGTTGAGCGAGGTTAGCCGTCGCTCGCGTCCAGAGCGGCGTTACATCATGTCCCCTTTTTGAGGAGTTGCCATGTACTCGCGTCACTCTGGTCGGTCTCGCCCGGGGCACAAGTATGTGCCGCGACTCGAAGCGTTGGAAAATCGTTGCTGCCTGACCTGTGTGGTCGAAGTCGCCGGAGACACGCTGCGGGTCGAAGGCGACAAGGCAAACAACACGATAGCTATTGTCGATAACGGCGCTGCGGGGATCGTTGTCACCTGCGACGCCGTCGCCTCTCCGGCTGCGACAGGTATTGATCACGTTGTCGTCCACACCAAGGATGGCAACGACATCCTCACCTACTCGCGGTCGGCTGCCGGTGGCAACTTTACGACCGACCTCGATTTCTCCGCCCACCTGGGCAAGGGGAACGACTCGTTTACGGCCAATTTGAACGGCAACGACCTGGCTGCCGGCGCTGACGTCCGGTTCCATGTGAAGGGGGAGCAGGGCGCTGACATCCTGACGGTTAACGCGGGCACTGCCGCGGCAGCCACGGACATCGCCCTGGGCGCCAGCCTGAGTATCAAGCTGGACGGCGGCAAGGAAGGGGACACGATCGCGGTGAACACTGCGGGCGACGTGGACGGCACGCTCAAGGTTCGCGCGAGCGGCGGCAAGGAAGATGACACCGTGGCCGGCAACCTCGTCCTGAACGCCGGGAGCACCGGTTCCGTCAAGGCCAAGGTCAAAGGCGGGAAGGACGACGACGCCCTGACCCTCAACATTACGGGCGCTGGCGCTGCCACGGCCCAAATCGACGCAGTGCTCGACGGCGGCCAGGGCACCGATACGGGCATCGCCACCGCCAACGTGGTGGTGAAACGTATCCCCTAAGCCGGTAGCGATGTGGGTCCGTCTTGCGGAACATACACGTGCTCGGGCTTCGCCCGAGCGCACGATGTCTTAATGCGCGCGGCGAAACTGGAAGAGGGGGCAGGCTTGAGGGTGCTCCCCGACTCCCGATTCCCGACCCACGGCCTCCTCCCGCTCGCACCTGTCATCTGCCACCGGCACGTGCCGACCCTGATCGGGGCGTCGTTAGCTCGAAATCCGCCTTGTCCGTCCCGCCCGGGGGAATGTCGATGGTGATCTTCCCGCCGTAAGCCCCGGGAGGCAGAACGACCTTGGGCCTCTTCGACTTGGGAACGCCCCTTTTTTCGAGGGCATCTGGCACTTCCTCTCGTGGCGCCTGTTCCTCGGACATCGCCATCAAAACCCGATACGTCCCCGCCACAACACCGTCCCTCTCGGCGCCTACCACCCCGCCGGTTTTGAGGTCCGCGGTGGTCATTGTGTAGCGACCTTGCGCGTCGGTCACGCCCTTCATCAGAGGCGGGCCCGCCTCGAGCTTTCCCGCCGCGGCGACCCCTTGGTAGAGGACCGTCACCCCTTCCGCCGGCTTTCCGTCCACGGTAACCGTTCCGGAGGCAGGCACGAGCTTGTACCCTGGGCCGCAACCCGCCAGACAAAAAGCGAGGGCCGCCAGCGCCGCGATTCCTGCGCAAAGGGCCGAACACGAGAACGGCCTGTTCAGCATCATCTTGAAACCTCGGGAACTTGGAGGAACGCGCCAGCGCAATCCGCCGGGAAGGCACTCTTCCCACCGGCGCACGTACGAAAACCAGCACGACCAGAACGGTCCTAGCTCAATTGATAGTCACCACCTCGCCGCCGCCGAGCGTCATCATGCCGTTAAGGATCAGCAAGTCGGCGGTATGCGAGGTGACGGACACGGAGCCGTCGGCCCTCCCCCAGTTCCGCCCGCCCGGGTGAAACGAGGGCCAGCCGTTCGTGCATGGATACTTCCCGTAAATCCCGGAGTAAGTCCTGCACGTGTCGTAGTTCTGGATGTAGGTCGCGGCCACCGGGTAGAACATGGCGTGGTTAATATTCGGGTAGGACACCGAGAAGAACGCGTTGTGGTTACCCACGTCCCGCTCGTCCCAGTGGGTCTCGCCCAGGATAATCGTGTTGCTGGTCCCGTCCACCACGTTCCTGAGGGCCTGGGCCTTGGCGGGAATGCCATCCATGGAGGTCACGCACGGAAACGCGCCAACGTACTTCCCATTCACGTTCCCGATCGCTGACGAGGTGCGGACCCAAGAGCAGTAGGACCAATTCATCTGGGCGCCATCCGTATTACCGACCGCCGCAGCCTCCACATTGGCGCCGCCGGCGATGGCACGATACGAGGTCGCCCTGTAGCGAGTCCCAAGCAACGGGACCCAACTGACTGTAGTGAGGCGCCCGCGGCGAGGGTCCGAGGGGCAGAGGTGAGCGGCCACGCGGGCTTCGTGGACATTCTTCTGGATGGCCCAGGCCGCGGCGTCGCGGTCGCCGTTGTTCACGTTGTTGTTGTACCGGTCAAACAACGCCTGCTGTTCGATGAACGGAAGCGTCATGATCCCCCAGTTCGAGAGGTTGGAGACTGAGTCGCTGCTTGCCTGGTTCTGGGCATAGGCACGCGGATCCTCGATGTGTCCAGGCGGGAAGACGTTGTGGACATCGTGATAGTTGAGAATCGCGAGCGCAAGCTGCTTGAGATTGTTGGTGCACTGGATGCGCCGGGCGGCTTCCCGGGCTGCCTGTACGGCCGGCAGCAGCAGCGCCACCAGCACGCCGATGATCGCAATGACGACCAGCAATTCAACGAGCGTGAACCCGCCGCGACCGCGGCCAGAATGAGCGTTCATGCGGCGCTCCTTATAGAGGCGACGAAGAGAAGCCGCTCTGCCCCGGTCGGCGCATTGTGCCGCTGAAACAAAACAATGTCAAATCCGGCCGCGGCTTGGTGGCGGCCTAATTTGCGCTTTCCGGGACGCGGGTGGCCCCGGGCACCATCGCGCGGCGATGGTCGGCTCGTCAACCCTCGGGCCTGCAAGAGGCATCAGCCAATAGCTGGAGCCGGAAAACGGCGACAAGTCGAATATTCCTGCGCTAATCCCCCTGAATCCTCCGGCCGAGAGCGCCGGCCAGAAACGAACAATCGCCACACAGCCGTTGTTTTCTTTTTCCCGATTGCTACGCTAACAACTGGCCGAGCGGCAGGAAAGAGGCAACCGGTACGCTGCGGCTTGTCTGGCTGGCCGCCCATTCATCGGCGGCATAATGAGGGTTGCGGGCAGGCGTTCGTGGGGACCATCGGGCGGTTTTCTCCAGCGCGCGCTGCACCCAACAAGCGGGATCAGCCGCGGAGCGCCGCATCGCCGAACTCGGCTCGTTTCCTGGGGGTCGTTTCGTTCCTTGCGGAGTCTCCATCATGTATCGCCATCGCATGCTCGGGTTTACGCTCGTCGAATTGCTCGTGGTGATCGCGATCATCGGCGTGCTGGTGGCGCTGTTGCTGCCCGCTGTTCAGGCCGCGCGCGAGGCGTCACGGCGCACGGGATGCACTAACAATGCAAAGCAGCTTGGGCTAGCGCTTCACAACTACCATGACGTTTTTAAGGTCTTCCCCATCAATTACTCGCAATCTTCGCAAGGCCCCAACGGTCCACGAGGCAATTCGGGCGACAACGATTCGCGACAGTGCTCATGGATGGCATTGATCCTGCCCTATATCGAGCAGTCGAACCTCTACAGCTCGATCAATTGGAATCTGGGCATGAAGGATTCGGGCGGACGTCCTACGTCGAACGTGGCGATTGCTCAGACTGTTGTTCCGGTCTTCCGATGCCCTTCTGACCCGAGCGGATCCGTTGGGGGAGGGCGATATGGAACCCGTGAATGGCTCGGGCGTTGGCCGGATGCCACTTTTGGACAATTCGCCGGAACCAATTACAAAGGCTGTGTGGGATCTGACTGGAACTGGGGCATTTTTGCCAATCCCATGGGTGGAACTCCGCATGGTTTGGATGGCGGCAATGGCATGTTTGTACGCGACGAGAACGTGAGTAATGCCAATCCCAAGGATTTACGTAACATGTCCCAGGTAACGGACGGCCTTTCGAACACGTTCGCCATCGGAGAAGCCCTGCCGGAACTCTGCTCGCACACCTGGTGGTATGGGATGAACGCCTCATTGGCGACCTCGGCAATACCCTTGAATCACTACCTGCGAGTGTTTAGGAGCACCGGTCGCGGCCCAAACTACTTCGGCAGTCAGACGCTGTTCGCGCCGTTCTGGGACTGGAACAACAACTATAGCTTTGCCAGTCAGCATAGCGGCGGCGGAATGTTTACATTGGGTGATGGTTCGGTTCGATTCGTTAGTGAGAATATCAACCTTCAGACGTACCGGGCACTGGGGACGATGAACGTTGGCGAGGTCGCGGCCGCGGAATAGCGATTTCGTTTCCTGCGGAGCGAGTCGTGCCGGATCTTTGGAATCAAAACGTCATGAGGTTGATGATGCGTAGGGAACGAAGGAAATGGATCACCCTTGTCGGGCTTCTGACCGGACTCGTGGGCTGTGGTGAAAGTGGGCCAAAGCTGGAGCCGGTCAGCGGCAAGGTTCTGAAGGACGGAAAGGCAATGACCAACGTTTCCATCTCCATGGTCCCGGAAGGGTCCGGCATTGCAGCCATTGGCACCGCGGATAGCTCCGGAACGATCGTCGTCCAAACCAATGGACGATCGGGAGCCATGCAAGGAACGTACAAGATCGGTGTTACCGAACCGACACGTCCGATGACTCCCCAAGCGCTGGCGTCAGGAAGTCCACCTCCGCTGAGCTTCGATCGCAAGTACGAGTCGCCTCAAACCAGCGGCTTTGAATTCAAAGTACCCGAGGGCGGTGGAAAATTTGAGTTCAGCGTGACGGCCAAATGAATCCAAGTCCCTTTCCCGTCCAGAACGCGGGGCGGAAAAAGGGACATTCTACGGGACATTCTACTTCTTATCGGGCTACTCGGCCCGCGATCCAAAACAGTACAGTATCTCCTGCCTTCCAGTCGGCGTTTTGTGGCCGACGCGGAGGAAGAGCTGGCCGCCGCAGATGGCGGGGCTGGGGAAGGCGTCGTCGCCGATCTGGTTCTCGGCAACGAGCTGGCACTTTTCCGGGCTGGGTCTGAAGACATAAAGCGTGCCCAGCTCGTTGGCCCAGTAGATGTGGCCGCCCGCCAGCACGGGCGAGGCGCTCACCGGGCCTTGCAGCCGCTCTTTCCACATCTCCTGCCCGTCGCTGATCCGCCAGCAGTAGAGGATGCCGCGGCCGGTGAGGGCGTAGGCGTAGCCGCCGGCGGCCAGCAGCGACTGCTCGTAGCAGTTCTGGTTGTTCTCCCACAGCACGCGGCCGCTGCCGTCGGCTTTGATCGCCAGCGTCTGCGACTTGGGGTAGCCGCCGCTGGCGATCACCGTGTCCCCCTCCCAGACGAGCGTGCCGCAGGTAGCCTGCGTCGTGCCGGCGGCCGTCCAGAGCTGCTTGCCGGTCGCCGGGTTGTACGAGGTCACATGGTCCGCCCCACTGATCAACAGCTGGTCGCGGCCGGCGACATGGCCCACGACCGGCGACGAAAAGCTGATATTGAACGGCCGCGGCGTGCGCCACAGCTCGCGGCCGCTCTCGCGGGCCAAGGCCAAGAGAAAGCTCTTGCCGTCGTACTCGGCGGCGATAATCACCGAGCCGCGATAGACCAGCGGCGAGGGGGCGTAGCCGTACTCGTACTTTTTGGGATTGAAGGGTCCGGCGGTTTTCTGCCAGAGCTGCTTGCCGCCCAGGTCGAGCGCCGTGGCCTGAATCTGCTCGTGGTGAAAGAACGTGACGAATAAGCGCTCGCCGTCGGACGCGATCGTTGGCGTGGCCTCGGTGTTCTTGGGATGATTGCGGGCCGGGAAGCCGCCGCGGCTGATTTCCACCTGCCAGACCTGCTTGCCGGAGCGGCGATCGAATGCCAGGACGCTCTGGCTTTTGACCTGCATGTCGGCGGTCGTCAGATAGACGCGATCACCCACGACGATCGGCGAGCTGTGCCCGCGGCCCGGCACCGGCGCTTTCCACACCGCGCTAGCTGGGCCGAACTTCGTCGGCACCGCAGCCTGGCTGGCGATGCCGTTTCGCGTCGGTCCCCGCCACCAGGGCCAGTCGCGCTCGGCCGAGAGTTTTGGAAACTCGGCGATCCCGCGCTCTTGCGCCGAGAGAGCAGCCACGGCCGCCAGTTGCAGGAGCAGCAGGCTGGCGGCAAAGCGAAAGACAGTCATCAAACGCTCCGATGGTATGAAAGTCGAAGTTGCGTCAGCCGAGCGTCGCCTCGGCGATGCCCCAAATCCGCGGCGTGGCCAGCTCCAGGCTGTTGCCGGCCGGATCGCGGAAATAGAGGCTCCGGCCCCCCTGCGGCCAGTCGATCACCCGCTCGATCGGGATGCCGCGCTCGGCCAGGTAGGCGCTCCAGTGGTCGAGCGAGCTCTCGGCCACGCCGAACGCCACGTGTCCCGGCCCAAACGCCCCGTGGGGCGGGAACTGGTCGCTCGACTGGCGGCTGCCGAGGGGGTTGAACAGCAGCAGCATCCGCTGGCCGCAGCGGAGAAAGACGTGGCGGCCCTCCTGCCGGCTGACGAGCGACAGGCCGAGGATTTCGACGTAGAAGTGCTCCGCCCGCGCCAGGTCATCGACGTAGAGCGAAGTTTCCAGGATGTGCTGCAGCTGCATGGGAATGTAACGGCCGCCGGCCGATGCGAGGCGAGAGTTGTCAACCCATCAGTCCCCCGTTATGGTAACAGTTCAGCTTACGGCGGGCGATTCTCCGGTCGGCCCATCCACCGCGCCTGCCGAGCTGAGAGGATGCGGCGATGCGCGGAAGAATCGACCCGCCTGCGAGCGGCTTTACGCTCGTGGAGCTGCTGGTCGTGATTGCGATCATCGGGGTGCTGGTGGCGCTCCTGCTGCCCGCGGTCCAGACGGCCCGCGAGTCGGCGCGGCGGACGAGCTGCCTCAACAACCTGCATCAGATCGGCACGGCGATCCAGCTCTATCACGACGTGCAGAAAATCTTTCCGCCCGGCGGCGTGAGCACCGGGCCCTGCTGTTCGACCGACAGCTATTCGTCGTGGCCGATCGCGATTCTGCCATTCCTGGACCAGAAAAACCTCGCCGCCCGCTACAGCCATGGCGAAACCAACGAGTCGCTGGCCAACGAGTTTGTACGGCAGCAGTTCGTCCCGATCTATGCCTGCCCCTCGGAGCCGCGGCCCAAGACCAAGGAGCGGCCCGAGTCCGGTCCGGCGAACGACCTGCGGCTGCAGTACATGCCCGGTTCCTACCGCGGCGTCGGCGGGCGGAGCGACGGCAGCGGCTGGTGGGACAACTATCCGCAGCACCTCAGCTTGCCGCGGAGCTGGAAGGGCGTGTTCCATGTGGTCGATGGCTTTCCCGTGCCGACCACGCCGCTGCGGCCGGAGACTTTTGCGTCGATCCTCGACGGCACGTCGCACACCATCATGGTCGGCGAATACGCGACGAAGACCCGGCTGCGCCGCCGCACGTTCTGGGCCTATTCTTACGGCTCGTACAACAAGTCCGATGCCGTGCCCCAGAGCCGCACGCTGCTGGCCGACTGGGACCGCTGCGCGTCGGTCGGCGGGGCGGGAGACATTCAGGCCTGCAACCACGGTTGGGGCAGCTTTCACCCGGGCGTCCTGAACTTCCTGCTCTGCGACGGTTCGATTCGCACGCTCCCGCTGTCGATCGACATGAACCTGTTCGTCGAATCGGCGACGATCGCCGGCCGCGAAGTGACGCAGTTGCCGTAGGGATGTCTGCCGATACCAACCCGAGGCGTCAGCGAGGGACTTTCTGAGGCGACGCAATTCGACGGAGTCCCTCGCTTACGCGTCGGGTTAGTGTAGTGCCTATGGCCGGCCCTCGTTACGACCGATTCGTCGCCTTCGCTGCGCTTATGTTGGAGGCCGCTTTGGCCGGTTGCGGCGGGCCCAACGTCGCGCCGGTTTCCGGGCGCGTCACGCTGAACGGTCAGCCGCTGGCCGGGGCGCACGTGACCTTTCAGCCGGTCAGCCCTGGTCCCAACATCCGCCCGGAAGTCGCGGGCTCCGCGGGACGGACGGACGCCGCGGGCCGCTACACGCTGCGGCTAGTCGAGCCCGACCGGCCGGGCGCGCTGGTCGGCGAGCACCGGGTGGCGATCTCGACCGCGGCCGGGCCGGACTCCGATGGCGTAGCGCCCAAGGGGGAACGAGTGCCCAAGGCGTGGCGCGACGGCTCCAAGCGATTCGAAGTCCCTGCGGGCGGCACCAGCGCGGCGAACTTCGAGCTGAAAAGTCCGTAGCCTAGCGAGGCGCGGGACTGCCGGCGCCGGCTGCGCGGGCCTCGCTCGGCGCGCCGCCGCCGATGGTGGCCCGGGCCTGGCAAGTCGCCTTGCCGCCCTCGGGCAAATCGGTCTCGATGGTGATCGAATAGACCATCTCGCCGGCCTGCGCCGGCGCGGTAATCGTCACAGGCACGAGGTGCACTTTCTTGATCAGCTCCGGTACGGCCCGGAATTGCAGTCCGGCCGGCTCGCTGGAAATCGACAACAGCTTGAACGGCTGCTTGCCGGTGATCACGAGCTGCTTGGTCGCCGATTGGCCCGCCGGCACCGCGCCGAACAAGAGCGGCGAGGGGCTGACCGAAAGCGGTGGTGCGACGCGGCCTTCGACGGGAAGCGTGATCGCCGGCAGGCTCTTGTCGCTGGTGACGACGGTCAGCTGCTCGTTGATCAGGCCGGCGGGGGCGTCGGGCTTCAGGCGAACGAGCATCTTGTACGTGGTCTGTCCCGGCTGCCGCATCGGCTCGCTCAGCTCGACCTCCAGGTGGTTGCTGGCGCTGCGGATGTCGCTGATTTGCCACGGCCCGCGGCCGCGGTGGGTGACGATGATTTCCTTTTCTACGCCGGCCCCCTGCTCGACTTCACCCAGGTCAACGGAGCCAGGCTGAAAATCGACGTCCGAGTGGATCGTGCCGCTGATGGTCAGCGTGACCTCGGCGTAAAACGGCTTGTCGATGACGACCGTCAGCGTCGAGTTCCGCGGGCCGACGAACGAGCGGGTGTTGAGCGTGGCGACGATCGCCCCCTTCTCCCACGTCTTGAGGACGTTCTTGGTCACTGCCGGCGTCGTGCAGCCGCAGCTGGTGCGGACGTCTGCAATGTGGACCTCTTCCTCGTAGAGGTTTTGGATTTCGAAGGCAAATTCAGCCTTCGCTCCGCGGGCTACATGGCCGAAGTCGTGCGTGCGCACGGCGAACATCTTCTCGGCCCACGGCTTGGCACTGACCGTCGAAGCGGCGGCCGCCACAGCGGCCAGCGCAATCGCCACACTCCTCAGCATGCTCTCCCCCTCAACCAGCCGCGGCTCGAACTCCGCAGCAGCGCGTCACTTTCATCCTAAGTCGGCATTCTAAGGCTGGCGGCGGCCGGTTGGCGACTAGCTCGCCCAGGCGGCGCGCACGCGTCCGTACTTCCTTTTATTTCGGCCGGCGAAACCCTACGCTGCAAGCTTTTCGGGTTGTGCCGAAGGTGGGAAAGCTGCGGCGAGTTTGCGGCCCGGCTTTGGCTCAAGTCGCGTGCTGGCAGCGCCATCGATAGCGAGACTCAGCACGATGAGTTACGATCAACGGACCCGCCGTTTTCGCAATCACTTAAGGATCGATTTCATGTCCAGGCTCTCCCGCCGACGTTTCCTGCAGACGACCGCCGCGGCTTCCGCAGTCTTCGCCGCCCCGTATTTCATCCCGCAGCGGGCCTTTGGGGCTAACGAGCGCGTCGTGCTGGGCTTTGTGGGCGTGAAGAACCGCGGGATGCAGAACATGGAGGGCTTTGGCATCGTTGGCCGCGGCGCGGCCAATCGCAGGGCCGACTGCGCGGCGGTCTGCGACGTCGATAAAAACGTCTTTGCCTCGGCGGTGAAGCGGGTCGAAGAGGCCGGGCAGAAGCCGAGCGTCTTTGGCGACTATCGCCAGCTGCTGGAGCGGAAAGACATCGACGCGGTGGTGCTCTCGGTGCCCGATCACTGGCACGCCCTGATGACGGTCGATGCCTGCCGCGCCGGCAAGGATGTCTATTGCGAGAAGCCACTCACGCTGTTCGTCACCGAGGGCCGCAAGATGGTCGAGGTCGCCCGCGAGACCGGCCGCGTCGTGCAGACTGGGTCGCAGCAGCGCAGCGACGACCGCTTCCGCCTGGCCTGCGAGCTGGCCCGCAATGGCAAGCTCGGCAAGCTGCAGACCGTGCTGGTCGGCATTCCCGCACCCAACCACATGTCACCCGTGGACAAGAAAGACACCACGGCCGCACCCGACAGCGATCCGCCGCCGGAGCTGAACTACGACCTGTGGCTTGGCCCAGCGCCGCAGCGGCCGTACAACGTCAACCGCGTCCACTACAAGTTCCGCTTCTTCTGGGACTACAGCGGCGGGCAGATGACGAACTTTGGCGCGCACCACCTCGACATCGCCCAGTGGGGCCTGGGCATGGACGCCAGCGGCCCGGTTGCGATCGAGGGCCGCGGCACCTTCCCCAAGGAGAAGCACCTCTGCGAGGTCACCGATACCTGCCGCATTACGTACACCTACGCTAGCGGCGTCACGGTCGTCCTCGGACAGAAGCAGAAGGACATCCCCGACTCCGTCACGTTCATCGGCGATCAGGGCCAGGTTCACGTGACCCGCAGCAAGATCGAGGCAACGCCCAAGGAGCTGGTCGATAGCAAGTTCACCACCAGCGATACGCGGCTGGAGGTCAGCAGGAACCATTACCAGAACTTCCTGGACTGCATCGCCTCGCGGGCCAAGCCGATCGCCGACGTCGAGATCGGCCACCGCACGGCCACCGTCTGCCACCTGGGCAATATAGCCGTCCGCCTGGGGCGGAAGTTCGCCTGGGATCCAGCCAAGGAGCAGATCACAGGCGACGCCGACGCCGCCGCGATGCTCACGCGGCCCTATCGCGCGCCGTGGAAGCTGGCCTAGATGAACCAAGGGGATTTCGCAAGCCGCTCGCTGTGCCGAAGCTGCGCGTGGATGCGGGAGATCGTCTCCGGGCGCTCCTCGCGGTTCCTGCTCTGCCAGAAGTCGCAGAGCGACCCGCAATTTGCCAAGTACCCGCCGCAGCCGATCGTCCGGTGCAGCGGATTTGAGCAGCGAAGCGACGGCGCGGATGAAACGGTTCGCTGACCGAGCCAGGACCAATCGACGCGCCAGCCGCTGGCGATGAGGGCGCCCAGCGCGATCAGGCCGACCCCGACCAGGCCGAGCGTCCAGCGGGCCGCTGCCTTGCCGATCGACTCGGCCAAGAGACGCGGCCGCTTCAGGCTCATCAGCCAGGCGGCATCCAGCGCCGCGCCCAGCAGCAGAAAGCCGCCCAAGAGCGCGGCAGCGCCGCCGACGAAATAGTCCTGAATGGGCATGTCTGAATTGGCTAGTGCGGATGGGACCGCCGACCCTCGTGCCAGGTCGAATGGACTTGCAGCGGCGCTGCTTCGCTCGCCGGTAGATCGAACAGAAAGAGGTTGGCCGGTGCGCCGACTTCCAGGCCTGGATGATCCAGGCCGATCAGGCGCGCGGGTGCGACGCTGGCCATATCAATCGCCGTCCTCAGATCGACGCCGGCGAACCGCATGACGTTGGCCACGCAGACGTGGATCGGCAGCGAAGCCCCCGCGAGGATTCCCGGCCGGCCGGCAGGCACCAGCTTGCCGCTGGGCAGCACCTCCAGTTCGCCCAGGCCCGTCTGATACTTGCCCGGCGGCATGCCGCCCATCGACGTGATGTCGCTGACCAGGACCACGTGCGGCGGCGTCTTGGCCCGAACCATCGACTTGACTACGGCCGGCGGCAAATGGTGCCCATCGACGATCAGGCTGGCGACCAGGCGGTCCTCGGCCAGCTGATCCCAGATGTAGTTCGGATGGCGGCGGATCATGGGGTGCGAGCCGTTGCCCAGGTGCGTGCTCATCCGGGCTCCGGCGTCGACGGCAGCCTGAATTTGTTCGCCGCTGGCCTGCGTGTGGCCGATCGCGACCAGCACGCCGCTCTCGGCGACGCGGCGGATCACGTCGGGCGATGAGGCGTACTCGGCCGAGATGGTAAGGAGCTTGATCCGCCCTGCCGCGGCATCTTGGAGCCGGCGAAACTCGTCCCAATCGGGCGGGCGGACGTGCTGCTTGGGGTGCGCCCCGCGCGGGCCGTCGTCGGGGCAGATGAAAGGTCCTTCCAGGTGAATCCCGGGAATCCGCGTCGCGACTTCGGGCAGTTCGCCGATCGCCGCGGCGATTGTCGCCAGCCCGTGCGCCAAGACCGCGTGGCTGTCGGTCGTGAGCGTCGCCAGGAACGCTGTCACACCGAAGGGGTCCTGCGAGCGGGCCACTTGCCGCACTTTGTCGATAGTCAATTGCGGATCGTTGAACTCGATGCCGCCGTAGCCGTTGATTTGCAAATCGACGAGGCCCGGCGCGACGATCGGCAGCTCCGCTCCGCCGGCGGCCGGACTGATCTTCGCGATTCGCCCGCCCGCGATTTCCAGCGCGACCGGACGCAGCGTGTCGTAGCGGCGGGCGAGAATCTGCGTCGTCGATTCGGCGGGCAAGAAGATAGCTCCTGGGAATGCCACAGAGGGCATTCCTACAGAATCATAGCAAAGCGCCTAGGGCCGCGCGCTGAGGCTGTCGCGCAGTAAGAGGCCGTCGATCTCGACCGACGAGGCCCACAGCTCGCGAAGCGATTCGAGGTACTGGAGGTTCGTCTGAAAGTAGGTCCGCTGCGAATTGAGCAGCAGCAGATAGGGAAACTCGCCCGCCTCGTAGCCGCGGCGGACCAGCCCGAGCGACTCCTGGGCCTTGGGCAGAATCCGCTCGCGGTAGCGGCGGACCTGGCTGGCCGCGGTCGCGTACCGCTGATAGACCGGCGCGAGGCGGTATTGCAGGTCCAGCTCCAGCTGCTGGATCGCCCGCTCCGCCGCAACGACCTCCGCGCGGGCCTGCTGGATCGCCCCCTGATTGCGGTTGAAAATCGGCAGCGGCACCAGCAGCTGCACGATGCCGTCGGTCTTGCCGCCGATGCCGTTGTCCTGCATCACGGCGCCCTGGAATCGCACGTTGGGAATCACCTGCCGCTGGGCCCGCGCCAGCCCCCAGCGGGCCCGCTCGATCTCGCTCGCCGCGGCGGCCAGCTCCGGGCTGGCCGTCAGGAGGCGGGCCAGCGTCTGGTCCCAGGTCAACTCCGCCGGCACCGCGTCGAGATCGCCGCGCAGCACCGCCGGCGGCAGGTGCGGCAGGCCGATGATCGCCGAGAGACCCATCCAGACGTACGTGTGCTGGTTGGTCGCCTTGTTCAGCTCGATTTCGGCGGACTCGACTTCCAGGTTCGACTGGATCAGATCGACCCGCGACGTTTCGCCCGCCCTGTGCAGGCGATCGGCCGCGGCCTGCCCCAGCTGGGCGATCGCGAGCAGCTCCTGCGCCAGCTTCAGACGCTGCTGGGCCAGGAGAGCGTCGTAAAACGCCAGCCGCACGTCGGTCAGCACGCGCTGCTGCTGGGCGGCGAGCTGCTGCTCGGCGATGGCCACGCGCTGCTCGGCCTCGGCCCGGCTGAGCTGCCGTTTGCCGGCGGTGATGATCTCCTGGTCGATCATGAAGGCGTGCTGCTCGGCGAGGCCACCGCTGCCCAGCTGCTGGCCGAGATACCCGACGGCCGGGTTGTTCCGCAGGCCAACCTGAACCCAGTTGCCGCGGGCCGCCGCGACCTGCGCCTGGGCCCAGCCCA
>DASRJB010000293.1:0-4283 GCA_035649715.1 Pirellulaceae bacterium | reverse complement strand
TCTGCGAACGCGAAATCCATCCCGACACCCCGCTCGCGCGGTTCCTGCCCAGCGAGCGGCGGCGGGAGTTCTGGACCACTGCCCAGCGCCAATTCGGTCTGCGGCTGCCGGCGCTGCGGCTACCGCTCTCCATGCAAATCGCCGGCCACTGGTTGACGCTGGCCGCGGTGGGGCGCACCGTCCTGATCGGCCTCGTGCTGGGGGCCAAATGGATCGTGCTCCCGCTGGTGTTTGTAACCTGGCTTTTGACCTCGGCTTTTTATGACTGGATCACGAGGCCCTGGGCAACCGAGCTGCCCGGCCTGGAAACGTTCGGCGACCTGTCGCGCATGCTGCTGGCCCGCAACGTCAAAACCTTTCGCTCGCGGTTCGGCCTCAAGCCCAACCGCGACGAAATCTACGCCGCCGTTGCCGCCATCCTGGCGGAACAACTGGGCGTCGACCCGCGCGAGATCACCTGGGACACGCGTTTCGACGAATTGATCGGCTGATGTGCGGCGGCACTTCTGAACATTGGTACGCTATTTGCAGTGTAGTTCAAGTTGGCGAGGCAGGCTGCCAATTTGGCGGCCTCGCGAAGATCGCCCGCTCACTGGCAATTTGGTCGTTGCAATCTGGGGCAGAATCGCCGCCCCTGGTGATGGACCGCGAGGGTAAGGATAATTCCGCTTCGCGTTCTCTAACTCTTCTGTTCGTCATCCGCGATTCCGCCGGGCGGTTCGTCGGAAGCCATTGACCCGCAAGCAGTTGCGGCGCGTTCGCCGATGACATGAGGAGCGCAAAAATCCGCCCCGCATGGGAATTATCCTTACCTTCGGCGAATGATCGTTTAGGGCATTCGGACCAGCGAGGCTGGAGCCACGCGGAATTGTGTTCCCAGGGAACCTGGGAACAAGTAGCCTTCTGATCCTCGGCTGAACGCCGAGGCTACTTTTTCGCGCCCTGGCCCGCCTTGAGCGTGACCGGCTGGCCCTCGAAGAGCAGCTTCGACTGTAGCTCAAATCCCTTGTCGAGTTGGCGATACGTGAAGGGACCGTCGCCGAAGGGGTCTTTGATGTCCTTGAGCTTGTCGGGGCCGCCCTCGGCAACGGCGGTCGCCGCCATGCTCATCGCCAGCCGCGCCTGGTGGCGGCGTTCTTTGGCCAGGAGTTGGTCCACGGCGGGCACGATCAGGCCCGCCACCGGGTTAGCTTCCTTCGCCTTCTGAATGAACGCGGGATACTGAGCGTCGAACTGATCCTTGGGCAGCGCGACGAGCTTCGCCAGCTCGTCATAGACGGGCAACAGCTCTTCCGTGCGCCGGATGGCCTCTTCGATCTTGAGCTGCTTGATCGCCTCCGGAACGTCCGCGCCTAGCACGAAGTTCTTCCACAACGTCAGCCCCGCGCCGGGCTGGCGGGCTTCTTCCTCGCGGAGCTTTTTGGCGATCCAAGCGGCAAAATAGTTCTTCTCGACGACGAGCGTCTGGAGCACGCCGGGCGCCGGCGGTAGCGCCTCGAACATGGCCACCGCCTGAGAGTACGGGGCCTTGAGTTCGGTGACGTGGGGCGCGAACAGATCGACGGCCAGCCCCTCGATGCCGAACCGCACCAGGACGCAGATCATGGTCGGATCGCGTCCGACGTGGCGGGCCAGCACCATGATGGAGGTGGCGTCGCCGCGGGCCAGTTTCGGACTGCCGCGCTCAAATTCCTGCCGCCCGTGCAGCGCGGCCAGGCGGGCCAGGTCGCGAGCCTTGGCCAGGTGCGGCATGAGCATGCTGATGCCGTCACCGTAATCCAGGCCCCAGTCGCACTGCTTCATACGAGCCCCGCGATGCAAGTACATCAGGCTGCTCTGACCGGCGTCCAACACCTTCTTCACCGCCGGATCGTCCAGCGAAACCGTGTTCCATTCTTCCAGGACCTTCATCTGGTCCTTGTCCAGCGATTGCATCTGGGCAAAGGCCTGCCAGTATTGCAGCGCCGCGTTTTCCGCCAGCGGTGTGCGTTGAAACGGGTTCTGGGCCGCGGAAAGCGCGGGACAGGCCAATCCAACTAATAGGAGACAAACGAAGAAGAAGCTGCGCATCACAATTCTCCAAGTAAGTCGTTTCGTTCAACGTCCGACGCACCAAACCCGCGGATTTGTACGTAGTGCGGCTGCTCCAGCCGCGTGCGGCCGGAGTGCCGGTCGAGCAGGCCGTCGAGCTGGCCCGCCGGCTCGTCGGCGGCCCGGCGAAAGGTCCAGACGCTGGGCAGCGCCGGATCGAAGGCAGTCGCCACAGGCAGCGCGATGGGAGCAGCGGGCGAATCGGCCTGCGCGGTTCGCTGGTCGTTTCGCCACAGCCACGCGGCGGCGACGGCGCTGGCCGCCACGGCGCCGACGGCGATCGCGGCCAGCACCTGGCCCAAACGCCACCGCCGTAAGGGCGCTGGCCCCTCCTGCTCCAATTCGGCGGCGATCCGGCCTGCCAGCTGCGGCGAAAGGTCGCGCGGCGCAAGCGCCGCCAGTTCGGCTTCCAGGGAGTCAATTTCGTCGTTCATCGGATGCTCTCCTCGGCCAGCTGCTCGCGCAGGCGGGCCAGGGCGTAGCGGTAGCGCGAGGCCACCGTGTTGACCGGAGCTTCGAGCGCCGCCGCGATCTGCGGAACGCTCAGGCCGCCCCAGATTCGCATGACCAGCACTTCCGCCTGCTCAATCGGCAATTCGCGGAGCGCGGCCTCGATCGCCTGCCGGCGTTCGTCCTGCTCCACACCGCTGGCCAAAAGCGGCTCCGCCTCCGGCCGGGCCGCCGCCTGCTCGCGCCGCGCCTGCCGCTGCCGGCTGCGTTGCCAATCGAGCGCACACCGCCGGACGCTGGCAAACAGGTAGGGCACAGGCTCGCGGGCCCGATCACGCGAGCGCCAGCAGCGGACGAAGGCTTCCTGAACCACGTCCTCCGCATCGGCATGCGTCGGAACCCACTGCCGGGCCAGCAGTACGAGCGCCCGCCCGTGCTCCTCGAGCCAACCTCGCCAGGATTCCCCCGCTTCCGCCATAACCGCTCCCGCTCGCGGCTGCTGCCTTGGTGTTCTCTACAAGATAGACGCCGCGGGGGTCGCAAGCCGTCTATTCGATCGAAAAAGCTCTTAGCCCGGAGCAAACCTGCTCCCGGAGATTTGGGAGACACCGCACCATGCGGACTTCGGGTCCAGTCCCGGCTAAGGACAGGGTCGCGGCTACGCCGGCCGCTTGCCTTCGGCGAGCTCTTGCTCCCACTGGTCCATGAGGGGCCAGTCGATGGCGCAGGTGCCGAAGTCGGCCATGTGGAGATAGGTCTCGAGGCGGGCGATGGTGCGATCGAGCAGTGCGTTGTCCTTGCGGAAGAAGGGGCCGTGGCTGGGGAGGAGCCACTTCACGTCGCTGCCGCGAATCCGCCGCAGCGATTGGATGAAGGCCGAGATATCGCTGCCGTGGTGGGCGTCGATCGCACCGACGCAGCCGTCGCGATAGATGTTGTCGCCGGAGAAGAGCAGGTCGCCGAGGCGGAAGCTGAGCTGGCTGTCGGTGTGGCCAGGCGTCAGCCAGACGTCGATCGTCAGCCCGCCGACCTGGATTTTGTCGCCCTCGTCGAGGGTGCCGTCGATCTTGACGACCGGCATCGGCATGTCGAGGTTCTGGGCCTCGATGCGGGCGAAGGTGTGGAGCTTGTCGCCCGACTCGAGCGCCGCCACGGCCTTCGGGTGGGCATAGACCGGCGCCTTGAGCAGGTGCTTGGCCTTGGCCAGGCCCTGGATGTGATCGACGTCGGCGTGCGTGGCGATCAGCATCTTGCATTTGCTGAGCGGGAAATCCATCTGCCGGATGAGCTCGATGATCTCCTCGGTCGATTCCTCCAGGCCGATGTCGATCAGCACCCACTCGCCGCCGTCGAAGATCAAATAGACGCAGCAGCCCAGAACTTCCCCCGCCTGGAAGTTGATCTCGATCACGTTCGGGAAGATCGTCTTGCGGGCCAGCATGGGAGGTCGGGCAACGAGGCAAAGGTCTCGGCGGCAACATGATCCTGCGAGCCGCCTGCGGGATTGTAGGAACGCCGCTCAAAGCCAGCAACGGCCGTGCCGGCAGCCGGCTGCAAATTCCGGCGGAAATGAGGGTTATTGAGAGTCTGTCTCAGCGAAAGCTACGAATCGTTGCTTGTGAGTTAATCAAGTGCTGGCGATTTGTTCGCCGCCACGCCAAACTGATGCGGTTGTCAAAAAGGAGCGTCCTATGTCACTGCCCGCCGTGCTGCTGCTCGTTCTCACCGCCGCGCCCGAAGAC
>DASRJB010000292.1:0-5152 GCA_035649715.1 Pirellulaceae bacterium | reverse complement strand
TGCCCGCGGCCAGCGCAGCGCGATGACCGCGGCCGAGAAGCGCGGGGCCGTGCTGTTCTTCGGCCAGGCCAACTGCGTCGCCTGCCACCGCGCCAGCGGCTTTGCCAACGAGATGTTCAGCGATTTTGCCAACCACCGCCTGGGAGTGCCGCAGCTCGCGCCGCGGTTCGGACTGAACACCGGCAACGTCCACTTCGACGGCCCGCACGCCGACGAGGATTTTGGCGCCGAGCAGATCAGTGGCCAGAAGAGCGACCGCTACAAGTTCCGCACTTCGCCGCTGCGGAACATTGCCCTGGCCCCGACCTTTTTCCACAACGGCTGCTTCACGAGGCTGGAAGACGCCATCCGGCATCACCTCGACGTAAGGCGCTCGCTGGCGGAGTACGACCCCGCAGCCGCCGGCGTCGCGGCCGACCTGCGGCTGAGCGAGATGCCGCGGGCGGCGCTGCTGGACGACCTCGATCCGCTCGTGGACGAACCGCTGGAGCTCAGCCGCCGCGAGTTCGACGACCTGGTCGAGTTCGTGCGGACCGGCCTGTTAGACGAACGGGCCACGCCCGAGCGGCTGCTGAAACTCGTCCCCCGCGAGCTGCCCAGCGGGCTGCCCCTGCACGAGTTCGAGGAGTGACGGCGGCCGCTTCCCTCTCCCATTCCAAGGGGACAGGGAGCACAATGGCAGCCATGTCGGAAGTCACACGCCTCCTCTCGCAGATCGAATCCGGCGATCCCAAAGCCGCCGAGCGGCTGCTGCCGCTGGTCTATGACGAACTGCGAAAGGTGGCCGCTGCCAGGCTGGCGCACGAGAACCCGGGCCAAACGCTGCAGGCCACGGCGCTGGTTCACGAGGCGTATTTGAGGCTGGTGGGACCGGGAGCCGGGGGTCGGGAGTCGGGAGTCGAAGACGGCGAGCTTCCTTCGACCCCCGACTCCCGGACCCCGACTCCCCTCTTTGATTCCCGCGGCCATTTCTTCGCGGCTGCGGCGGAAGCCATGCGGCGGATTCTGGTCGAGAACGCCCGCCGCAAGAAGCGGATCAAGCACGGCGGCGAGTTCGAGCGCGTGGACGTGGAATTGGCCGAACTGCCGACGCGGATGGAGGCCGACGAGCTGATTGCCCTCGACGAAGCGCTGGCCCGCCTGCGCGAACAGGATCCGCCCAAAGCCCAGCTGATTACGCTTCGCTATTTCGGCGGCCTGACGATCGAGCAGGCCGCGGAAGTGCTGAAGATTTCGCGAGTTACGGCGCATCGCTACTGGACGTTTGCCCGGGCCTGGCTGCACCAGGAAATCACCGGCGAAGCGCGCAGGCCGCCAAAATCGGCCTGAAAACCGCCGCGGTCCTGGAGCGCGCCGCCCGCCCGCGTCGCATTGGATAGTGGAGCAAGGCACATCGCCCTGGCGTTCCATGAAGGCCGAAGACATTTTTCTGGCTGCACTGGAAAGAAAGTCGCCCGCCGAGCGCCTGGCGTTTCTCGACGGCGCTTGCGGCGACGATCCCTTCCTGCGGGCCCAAGTGGTGGGATTGTTGCACTCCCATGAAGAGGCCGGCAGCTTTCTCGACGCGCCGCTGTTCGATTCGCCGCCGACGATCGATCAGACCGGGCCGGAGCGACTCGGCACACAAATCGGCCCTTACAAGCTGCTGCAGAAGATTGGCGAAGGCGGCTTCGGGGTCGTCTACATGGCCGAGCAGCAGGAGCCGGTCCGCCGCCGCGTGGCCCTGAAGGTCATCAAGCCCGGAATGGACACCCGGCAAGTAATCGCCCGCTTCGAGGCCGAGCGGCAAGCCCTGGCGATGATGGACCACGCCAATATCGCCCGCGTGATGGACGCCGGTGCAACCGCCTCTGGGCGGCCTTACTTCGTCATGGAACTGGTCCGTGGCGTGCCCATCACGGCCTATTGCGACCAGAACCACCTGCCGGTGCGCGAGCGTCTCGAGCTGTTCGCGGCGGTCTGCCACGCGATCCAACACGCGCATCAAAAGGGCATCATCCACCGCGATATCAAGCCCAGCAACGTGCTGGTCACGTCGCAGGACGGCCAGGCCGTAGTGAAGGTTATCGACTTTGGCGTGGCCAAGGCGATGGGGCAGCAGCTCACCGACAAGACGCTGTTCACCGACTTCGCCCAGATGATCGGCACGCCGCTCTACATGAGCCCCGAGCAGGCGGAGCTGAGCAGCGCCGACATCGACACGCGGAGCGACATCTTTTCGCTCGGCGTGATGCTCTACGAGCTACTCACGGGCTCGACGCCGGTCGATAAGGAGCAGATGAAGCAGGCGGCCTTCGACGAGATTCGCCGCCTGATCCGCGAGGAAGAGCCGCAGAAGCCCAGCACGCGGATCAGCTCGGCCGAGGCCGCGCCCAGCATCGCCGCCCAGCGGCACACCGAGCCGGCCAAGCTGGCCCGCCTGGTCCGCGGCGAGCTCGACTGGATCGTGATGAAGGCCCTCGAAAAGGACCGCAATCGCCGCTACGAAACGGCCAGCGCCTTCGCCAAGGACCTGGAGCACTTTCTGCACGACGAGCCGGTTCTGGCCTGCCCGCCGTCGGCGGTCTATCGACTGCGCAAGTTCGCCCGGCGAAACAAAGCTCTGCTGGCTACGGTGGCCACGATTGCCGCCGCGCTAGTCATCGGCATCGCCGTCAGCACCTGGCAGGCGATCCGCGCCACCAAGGCCGAGAACCTTGCCCAGAGCCGCCTGGTAAGCGCGAATCAGGCCACAGCGCGGGCCACCGCCGCCGGCAAGGAGGCATTTCGGCAGAAGAAACAGGCCGAGACAAACGCCGCCGAAACCGAAGTCCAGCGCAAGGAAGCCGAAGCCCAGCGCAACGTGGCGGAGAAGAATTTCGTCAAGGCCCGCACCTCCGTTGACGACTATTTCGTGAAGGTCAGCGAGAGTCAACTGCTGAAGGGACCGGGCTTGCAGCCGCTGCGCCGCGAGCTGCTCGAAGCGGCGCTAAAGTTCTACGAAGAGCTGGCACAGCAGCGGAGCAAAGACCCGGCCCTTCAGAAAGAGCTGGCGGGCGCGCACTATCGCGTGGGGCGGGTCCGCACCGAGCTGGGGGCCCGCGAGGCGGCACTTCAGGCGTACGCCAAGGCCCAGGAGCTCTACGAAGGCCTGCTCAAAGCCGAGCCGGGGAACATCGACCTGGAGCATGGCCGGGCACGCTGCCAGTTCTGGCGGGGACAATCCTCCGAAGCGATCGCCGCCTGGGAGAAACTGATCGAGCGGGACCGCTCGCGCACCGACATCCGCCGCGAGCTGGCGAGCGCCTACAACAGCATCGCCAATTCAGAGAAGAACGCTGGCAAACCGGCCGAGTCTCTGCAGTGGCATAAAAAGGCGCACGAGATCCGCAAGGAGCTTGCCGAGGCAACGCCCGACAACATTGACGACCGCTACGCCCTCGGTCAGACGCTCAACAACATCGCTGTCCTACTGTCCGGCAACGACGCCGATGCCCTGGCCCTCTATCGCCGCGCGCTGGAGCACGGCCAGTTCGCCTATAACCGTGCGCCGCAGAACGTAAACTATGGGCGCCTGGTGGGCACCGCCCAGGGCAACATCGGCATCTGCGAGAGCCGGCTGGGTAGCAAGGAGCCTGCGCTGAAATCCTTTCAGCTCGCGATCGACGTCTGGAAGAAGCTGGCGCTGGACAACCCGGCGGTCCCCGACCTGCACGCGAATCTCCTCGCCAACTACCGCCGGCTGGCCGACTACCAGCGGGATCTTGGACAGAGCGAAAAGTGGACCGGCACAATACGGCTGGCTCAGCAGGTGTTGGAGCGGTTCCCACAGCAGTCGGCTAGCGACCTGTACAGCCTGGCTTGCCTGCACGCGGTGACGGCCGCCCTCTCGGCCAAGGACCCGCTCACGGCCACGGCGGCGGAGCTTGTGGAGTCGCAAGCGGTCGTGGACCGCGAGTCCAACGAGGCGGTGGATGCGCTCGACCGGGCCATCCGGGCGGGATTCAGCGACCTGGTCTTGCTCCAAATCGACAAAGACCTCGATCCGCTACGCCAGCGCGAAGACTTCAAGATGGTATTGGCAAAGCTCGACGAGACACTGAAGTCGAAACTGGTTGCCCAGGCCGAGCAGGAGCGAGGAGCCCGGTACGACGCGCTGGCCAAGGCGGCCGCTCAAGGCGCCACGCCCGAGGCTCTCGCGGCTAGCAAGGAGAAATTAGCCATCGACAAGGGCCTGGCCGCAGAAGACCCCCAGCGGCTCGATCGCCAGGCCGATGTAGCCGCCACCCAACACACCATCGGCTTGATCCAGCTTTCGCTCGAACAACTCGAGGAAGCGGGGCAGTCGCTCGCCCAGGCCGAAGCGACTCGCCAGTTCCTCGTGACCAAGGAGCCGAGTAAGCTCTCCTACCAGGCGGATCTCGCCGCCACCCGTCTGGCTTTGGGCACCCTCGACTGGAAGACAAACCGCCTGGCCGATGGCGCTGCCCGCTGGCAGCAGGGCCTGACGCAGCTCGAAGAAGTCGTCCACGCCGAGCCAGAAAACAATCGCTTTGTCAGCCAGTTGGCCGCGGCCCACGCCGCCGTCGGGAATTCCTATGGCGAAATCGGTCTCTGGAAAGAAGCAGCCGGCCACTATGCCAAGGCTTTCGCCGCACAGCCCTCGGGCAACAGCTACGCCTGGCTCACCGTGGGATACCTGAGCTTCTACGTGGGAGACCGGGAGAGCTATGACCGGGTTTGCCGCGAGGCCCTAGAACGGTCCAAAGGAAATATCGACCGCCGACTGCTCTCCGACCTGACGGCTTGCATCAACTTATCTCCCAAGCCGCTGATCGAAAGCGCGAAGCTGGTTGAGATGGCCCAGCAGGTGCTGGCGGTGGAGCCGACCGCCGGCTGGCGGCGGTTCCGCGTGTCGCTGGCCCAGTATCGCGCGGAGCAGTTCGCCGAGGCCCTGCACACTCTCGAAGGCTATTCAGGATTCTCCGAAACCTGGCCCTTGAAGGCCATGATCTACCACCGTTTGGGACAGCCCGAGCAGGCGCGTCCGGAGCTTGCCAAGATCGACCGCCATTTCGACAAAACGTTCGGGAATGCCTTGGCAGCCGAATCGCTGAAGCTCCCGGGCTGGAACGGCCTGGTCATGGTCCAGGTGCTCCGCCGCGAGGCGCAC
>DASRJB010000291.1:0-3677 GCA_035649715.1 Pirellulaceae bacterium | reverse complement strand
CCAAACTAGTGCCGGCCGATCGGCTACTAGCCGAGCAGCAACGGACCTGCCCGATCTTGCCCCAGAGCCGGCTCGGCTCGATGGGTCCGCCGCTGAAGTTGACTCTCGCGGGCGAAACCGTCTTTATCTGCTGCAGCGGCTGCCAGGATCAGGCGACGAAGACCGCCGGCGAGACGGCTCAGCGCGCGAGAGAGCTGCGGCGATCGCAGCCTCCGGCCGCCAAAAACGCGGGAGACCGCCGATGATCGAACGCGTCATTGAATGGTCGATCCGCAACCGGTTTCTCGTCATGTTCCTGGCGGCTGGCTTGTCGCTGCTGGGCGTCTATGCGGTCTTTCAGACGCCGATGGATGCGACGCCTGACCTGAGCGAGAACCAGGTGATCGTGTTCGCCGATTGGATGGGCCGCAGCCCGCGCGAAATCGAGGACCAGATCACCTACCCGCTGTCGCGCAAGCTGCAGGGCCTGGCCGGCGTGAAAGCAGTCCGCTCGTCGTCGGAATTCAACTTCTCGATGATCACGATCATCTTCGAGGACGGCGTCGATTTCTATTTCGCCCGCCAGCGCGTGACCGAGAAGCTCGCCCAGGCCGGTACGTTCCTGCCGGCGGGCGTGATTCCCTACCTCGCGCCCGATGCCACCGCGCTGGGCCAGATCTTCTGGTACACCGTCGAGCCCAGTCCGCAGCAGCCGATCGAGCCCGGCCGACTGTGGGCGATCAACAAGTTCTACATCGCGCCGCAGCTGAACGCAGCCGCCGGCGTCGCCGACGTGGCGGTGGTTGGCGGCACCCCGCTGGAATACCAGATCGACGTCCGGCCGGAGGACCTGCGGACGTATGACGTGACGCTGGGTGAGGTGTACGCGGCCGTCGCCCGCAGCAACATGCCCTCCGGCGGCGGAGTCATCCAGAAGAACAACGCCGAGTACATCATCCGCGGCATCGGCTGGATTCGCGACCTGCGCGACATCGAAGAGACCGTGATCCGGGAAATCGGCGGCGTGCCGCTCTTGGTGAAAAACGTCGCCACGGTGCAGCTCGGCCCGCAGTTCCGCCGCAGCGTCTTTGAAAAGAACGGCAACGAAGTCACCGGCGGGGCCGTCCTGATGCGGCACGGCCAGAACCCGCTCGCCGTCACGCAGGCCGTGAAAGACAAAATCCTCGAGCTGCAGCCCGGACTGCCGCCGGGCGTGCACATCGCCGCCGCCTACGACCGCACGCGGCTGATCCACGGCGCGATTCACACGCTGACCGAGGTGATGTGGCACGAAATGCTGATCGCCTCGATCGCGATCCTGCTGATCCTGATGCACGTTCGCAGCGTGTTTGTGATCTGCGTCACGCTGCCGCTGGCCGTGCTGTTCTCGTTCCTGCTGATGTGGCTGCTTCGCGTGCTGGGCGTCATCGACATCCAGGCCAACATCATGTCGCTGGCCGGCATCACGATCTCGATCGGGATCCTCGTCGATCAGGCGATCGTCATGACCGAGAACGCCACGCACCACCTGAAGGAGCATTTTGGCGACCGCCAGGTCACGGGCGACACGCGCGAGCTGGTCATCCCGGCCTGCCGCACGGTCGGCCGGCCGATCTTCTTCAGCGTGCTGATCATGCTGATTTCGTTCATCCCGGTCTTCATGCTCAGCGGCCGCGAAGGCAAGTACTTTCACCCGCTGGCGTTCACCAAGAGTTTCGCCCTGATCGGCGTGGCCCTGATCTCGGTGACGCTGGTGCCGGCCCTGATTCCCTCGTTCATCCGCGGCCGCCTGAAGAGCGAGGAAGAAAACTGGATCGTTCGCAGCTTGATCCAGATCTACAAGCCGCTGCTCACGTGGGCCTTGCCGCGACGGAATCTGGTGATGTGGTTTTTCGCGGCGATGCTGATCGTGGCGGCGGGAATCTTTCCGCTGCAGGCGATCTTTGGCTACGGCGCGTCCGAGCCGGCCTGGCGGATCTGCTTCCTGATCGCGTTCGCCCTCGTCACGGCGCTGACGGTCGTCTTCACGGCCGGCTGGCAGTGGCAGGCTCTATCGCTGGCCACGCTAATTCTGCTCGGCCTCTGGTCGTACCACTTTCCCAAGATCGGCGTGGCCTTCATGCCGGCCCTCGACGAGGGAACCACGCTCGAGATGCCGATCACCGTGCCGCGGGCCAGCGTCACGCAGGCCGCCGACGACCTCAAGGCCCGCGACGCGCTGCTTCGCGGCTTTCCCGAGGTCGAATCGGTCATCGGCAAGGCCGGGCGGGCCGATACTCCCACCGATCCCGCCCCGCTCGACATGGTCGAGACCTTTGTCAACTTCCGGCCCCGGGAGCTCTGGCCCCGCCGCGTCCTCCGCTATCCAGACGCTGCCTGGCAGGTTGAGCGCGTGCTCGATCGGCTTATTGCGGACGGCTTCATTGCCCCGCCAGCCGCGGACGACCGCCGCAACCTGGTCAACGATGCCACGCAGAAGGCCATCGAACGGTTTGACGAGACCCAGCGCGAGCTGGCCCTGCGGCGGTACGTCGAGTTCGAGAACGAGCTGGAATCCAAGCTGACGCGGTTTGCCGTTGGCGAAACGCTGCGATTGATCCGCCGCGGCATGAAGGTCAAGCTCGCCACGCCGGCCGCGGAGGAAGCCGTGGTGGACCGGCTCGCCGGCGAGTTGACGCCGAAGTTGGGTCCTTGGCTCTCCCGCCAGCCGACGCTGGTGGACGCCGTCCGCCTGAGCGAAGAGCTGGTGCGGCTCCTCAAAGAGCGCAGCGCCATCCCGCCCGATGCCGACGCGCTGCAGCTCCATGAAACCGGCCCGGCGGCCGTTTTTTCCGTTGCCCGCGACCTGGTGGGCGTCCGCCAAAAGACACTCGCCGGGGAATTGCTGGCCAGCATCGAGCGCGAGCGCGACGAGCGGTGGCGCGAGCACGTCAGGCACGTGAACTGGGAGCTGTTCGACCACGGCGTCGAGTCGTTCACCTGGTACGCCCTGGAAGAGACTGTCCGCGCGGCTCAGAGTGCCTCGCTGCTGGCCAAAGCGGCTCGCGGCGCGGAAGCGCAGCGCTTCGCCGCCGCGGCGCTGGCGGTGCAGCTGGGCCGGCAAGGAAACGCCGCGGATGTCGCGCCCTTCCAGAGCCTGCGCGAAACGCTCGAAGCGCCGATGCGGAAACGAGTCTTCTTCTGGCCCCGCAGCCACGGCACGAAGGGCGACCTGGTCGATGACGAAATGAGCCGCGTGCTGCAAGTGCCCGGCTGGAGCAACATCTTCACGCAGCCGATCATCAACCGGATCGAGATGCTCTCCACCGGCGTCCGCACCGACATCGGCGTGAAAGTCTTTGGCTCCGACCTGGAGACGATCGACCGCGTCGGCAAGGAGATCGAGGCGGTCCTGCGGCCGATCCGTGGAGCCAAGGACGTGGTCGCCGCCCCGATCATGGGCAAGGGCTACATCGACATCCAGATCGACCGCGCCGCCGCCGCCCGCTACGGCATCTCGGTCGAGGACGTGCAGACCGAAATCGAGATGGCCCTGGCGGGCCGCGCGGTCACGTTCACGGTCGAAAAACGCGACCGGTTTCCCGTCCGGGTGCGCTACGCCCGCAGCAGCCGCGAGGACGAAGAGAGCGTCCGCCGCCTGCTGATCAGCCCGCAGGGGATGAGCGCCGTCACCACGACCAGCATGGCCCCGCCGCATG
>DASRJB010000290.1:0-9579 GCA_035649715.1 Pirellulaceae bacterium | reverse complement strand
TCCAGGCCCTGCTCCAGCAGGATGTTCGACGGCTTCACGTCGCGATGCACCAGCCCCTGCGCGTGGGCCGCGGCAAGTCCCGCGGCCGTCTGATGCGCGATCCGCAGTGCCTCGCACAACTCCAGCGGCCCTTGCCGGTCGAGCCGGGCCTGCAGCGATTCGCCCGCGACGTATTGCATCACCAGGAACGGCGCGTCGCCGCCCGTCTCGACGTTGTGAATCGCGACGACGTGCTCGTGGACGACGGCCGCCGCGGCTCGCGCCTCGCGGGCAAACCGCTGCCGGGCCGCACCGCTGGAAGCCAGGTGCGGGGCGAGCACCTTGATTGCGACGGGCCGGTTGAGCTCGGTGTCAAAGCCTTTGAAGACGATGCCCATGCCGCCGGAGCCGATCAGCCGCTCGATTTCATAGCGGCCGAGCCGGCCGAGCATTTCCGGGTGCGAGGGCGGAGCCAGCAGCTGTTTGGCCAGCGCCTCGGTCCAGTTCGTCGGGCGGCGGCCCGCGACGTTCCATGGCCGGTTCTTGCGCTCTTCGGTTAGGGCGGCGTCGCCCTCGCTCTCGCGAAGCAGCTCGCGAGTCTCTTCCCACTCGCCGGCTTCCGCCGCCAGCGTCGAGAGTCGCTGCTGGCACGCCGCGCAGGATTCCACGTGCCCTTGGGCCGCGGCAAAATCGGCGCTGTCCTCGTTGCCGCGGAGCAGCACCACCAGGCGCGACTCGTCGCATGGTTGAGCGGCAGCTTTCATCGTTCGTTCTCCCCAAAATTCCGCGCCAGCTCGCGCAAACGGGCCATCACGCGGCTGCGGGCGATATAGACGCTGCCCACGCTCATCTTCAGCTCCTGGGCCACGCGCTCGATCGGCTGCTCTTCGACGCTCGTCCGCCAGAACGCCTGCCAGGTCGAATCGGCGACCAGGTCGCGGAGCTGAGTCGCCGCCCAGCGGAACACTTCGCGGCGATACTCCAGGTCGAATTCGCCACTCAGCTCCCCCGCCGGATCTGCGGTTTGGGCGAGCAGCAGGTCGTGGCCGCCTGCGGCGAGCGGCTGATGCCGCTTCCGCGTGAGCACATTGATCGCCGCATTTTTGGCGATTCGCAGCAGCCAGGCCCGGAACGGCCCCCGCTGGCCATTGTGCAGCCAGCCCTCGACCGAGCGGGCCACCGCCGACAGCACCTCCTGCACCAGGTCGTCCGCGTCCGCCGGCTGCAGGCCCTGACGCCGGGCCAGCCGATAGACCAGCGGCCCATAGATCGCCGCAAACTCGTCCCAGGCCTGAACATCGGCGCCATCCGGCAGCCGCAGGATCAAGCTGGCACGGGTTTCGGGCAGGCTGGTCATGGCGCGGCCGAAAATGAATCGAGCAACCGTCTCCAGCTATTAGACACGGCCCGTGGGCGAATCTTTCACGCCGGCTGCGGATTCTGCACCCAAAGCCGCGACCATTGGTCGCGGTCTACCGTCAGGTTCACTCGCCGATTCCGATTCACCGCGACCAGTGGTCGCGGCTTTGACCAATTCAGGCCGCCAGGCGAGCCGATTCCGCCCGCCGCCACTGCACGCTCAGGCGTCCGGCGAAGAAAGCCAGGATGGTGAAGACGCTAGTCATCGCCAGGCACCAGAGGGCAGCCCGGCCGCCGGCGAGCTTGTCGGCCAGCTGCAAGCCATGCTGGCCGACCAGCAGGCCATCCTCGCGAGAGATCAGCACGAGTCCGAGCATGAGCGCATACAGCCCCGCCAGGCCGAGTGAATAGAGCGTGACCACCCAAACGCTGGCCCAGTCGGGCAGCTGGAACAGAAACAGGGCATACGCGATTTGCACGAGGCCCAGGAGCAGCAAGACCAGCGCCCAGCGGGCGACGTGCGGCGAATCGACGAGTTCGTAGTAGCGTACGTAATCGACGACGTCCCAGATCGCCGGAGCTGCCCCGAAGAGCGCCGCCGCGATAAGGCCGGCGGCGAGGGAATAAGCCGCCGGCAGCCAGCGGCGGTCGGGAACTACAGCTTGAGGCGCGGGAGCTGGCGACTCAACTTGCTCAGGCACTTCCGCTTCGGACGGCGCGCGGGCGGCGGGTGCATTCGCGGTGGGGGCGATCTCGCTCGACTCGGTCTGGGGCGAAGATGGAACTGGTGCCTCCGGCAACACCGGCGGGGATTCGACAACGGGTGGCGGGGCGACCTTTGCAACTGGTTCCTCGGCAACTGGTTCTTCGCGGACACGGATGGGCGCTGGTTCGACGGCCGGCTGGGGCGGAGGCGGAGCGAGCGCTATCGCCTGCAGCGGCTTCGGCTCCGGCGCAACCAACACGGCCGGCGGCGCGGCTTGCACGATGGCAGGAGCCGGCGGTCGTGGCCGACTCTTTGGCTTGACCACCGGCGGCGACTCCACCTGCGCCTGCACGATCGGCAACTGCGCGACCACTGCAACCCGCGTCGCTTCCGACTCCCGACCCCCGACGCCCGCCTCCTGAACCCGCAGCCCCGAAAGCTGAACCCTCTCGCCCGGCACATCGAACGCCGCGCTGCACCGCGGGCAGCGCAAGGTTTTCCCGGCCCGATCGTCGGGAACGATCAGCTTGTGACCTGCCGGACATGTCACCCGCAGAGGCATGGTTTTAGTCTGGTCGGCGTCGTACGAGGGGTCAATCGGCTCTTGAGAGTGGCGTAGCCCGGCGCTGCTGGCATACAATACAGTCAATCTGTCAGGAATTGATTTCTTTTGCGAGGAGAGCCGCCGTGATAACCGCCCTCGTGCTGTGGTCTGGATTGGCGCTGGCCCAGGTTGCCGAAGCTCCGCCCGCGACGGCTGATGCGGCGGCGCAGCTCAAGAGCAAGGTCGCGGCACTGGTGAGGCAGCTCGATTTGGACGAGGCGGCCAAGCGCGACGCTGCCGAGAAGGAGCTGATCGCCCTGGGGCCCGAAGTCGCGCCGCTTCTGCCCCCGATCAGCAACCGCACGCCGGCAGAAATTAGCATCCGCTTAAACCGCGTCCGCAACGCGCTGACGAAGCTGGAAATCGAAGCCGCCACGAAGCCTTCGCAGGTGACGCTGTCCGGTGAGATGCCGGTTTCCAAGGCGTTCGCGGAGATCACGCGCCAGACCGGCAACAAGCTGATCGATTACCGCGAGCGGTTCGGCCAGGAAGCCTCGGATCCGACGATCAAGGTCGAGCTGGATAAGGTGCCGTTCTGGCAGGCGCTCGACACGGTGCTCGATGCCGCCAAGCTCACGCTCTATAACTTCGACGAAGAGCAGGGCGGCGTAGCCTATACGTCCCGCGGCAGTGACGCTGGGCCGCGCACCGGACGGGCCAGTTATAGCGGCCTGTTCCGGCTGGAACCGTCGCGGATCGAAGCGACGCGCGACTTGAAGAACTCCACGATGCACGGCGTGAAGCTCACGGCCGACGCACTGTGGGAGCCGCGGGTGCGGCCGATCGTGCTGGAAGTGCCGCTGGCCGAAGTTTCCGCCAAGGACGAGGCCGGCAAGGAGATCGGCATCGATCAAACGGAAGGGACGCTGGAAGTCCCGGTGGAAGGAACGAACGCGGCCGTCGAGATCGAGCTGCCGCTCACCGCGCCGGAGCGGAGCGTAAAGACCGTGGCTTCGATCAAGGGCAAGATTACGGCGGTTGTCCTGGGCAAGATCGAGACGTTCGAATTCGCCGACGTGGACAAGATCGAGCGGGCCAAGGCGGCGGAGCTGGAGCGGGGTGGCGTGACCGTGGTCCTGGAAAGCTGCCGCAAGAACGGCGATATCTACGACGTTTCGATGCGCGTCCGCTTCGACCGCGCCGCCAACGCGCTGGAGTCGCACCGCAGCTGGATCTATAACAACGAGTGTTACATGCTCGACCCCAAGGGCACCCGGATCGAAAACGCCGGGCTGGAAGCCAATTTGCTGGCGGTCAATGAAGTCGGGCTGTCTTATAAGTTCGACATCGGCGAAGACGCGAAGCCCGCGGGCTATAAGTTTGTCTATCGCACGCCCGCCGCCATTATCAAGATTCCCGTGGATTTTGAATTGAAGGGAATCGATCTACCGTAGCAGCCTTTAGGCTCGAGTGCGGTATCTTTCTAAGGTTGAATGTAGCTGTTTTGGGTGGCTGTGAGACTTATAGTGAGTCTCCTATTGCGCGCATTGGTTGACATCAGCTAGCTGGCTGGCTACTTTTGTCGTCTCATGTTCAGCACCATCTACTCTCCTTGAGGACCATCGCGCAATGGCAAAGAAGTCCACCAGCGGCACCAAGTCGGCGTCGATTCGCAATTACAAGTCCGACCATCCCAGCGCCAAGCCGAAGGAAATCGCCGAAGCATTGAGCAAGTCCGGGGCGAAGGTCACGCCTGCCTTCGTGAGCACGGTCCTCTCTAACGACAAGCGCCGCGGCAAGAAGCGCAAGGGCGGACGCAAACCCGGCCGGCCGGCGGCCGCGGGCGGCTTCGAGAGCCTGGTCCAGGCCAAGAAGCTCGCCGATCAGATGGGCGGCGTCGCCAAGGCCAAGGCCGCGCTCGACGCCCTGGCAAAACTGCTGGGCTAGCGCTTCACGCTGCCTCGCGCTGCTGGGTGAGCTGGGCCAGCGCGGCGAGCGCTTCCTGAATGCCGCCCGCCTGCGCGACGAGGCGGGCCAGTTGCGCGGCCTGCTCGGTGGTGATTTGCGCGCCGGCTTCGGCTAGTAGCTCGCGGATCTCATCGATGGCCAGGTCTTGCAGCTCGACTTCAAAGTCGTCGTCCATAGTGGTTGCTAGCAGCGGTGAATAGGAGAGTGGCCTGCCGTCTCAAAGTTAGTTCGGCAGCCGCCGCTTTTGCCGCCACGGGCGCGCCGACAATTCCGATCTCACAAGCCGCGCAGTTCGCGGAACATGACGCGGTGGAGGACGGCGAGGGCAATTAGCGGCGAATTTTCGGCCGATGCATTTCAAGGCCGGCAGCCCCCACGAATCGGGGCAGCCGGGCGCTTCTACCCGGCGCATCGCACCTTGCTATCGTCACCCGGTATGCCTCACGCCCAATTGACGGAAGCGGTACGACATCGTGTGTCCCAGACTTTTGCTCAGCTGGGGCTGGCAGCAGTCCACGGCTTGCGCGAGTCGATCCTGATTCGCGGCGGCGCCTATTGCGGCCGCCGGTTCGACAGCGCGGCGGGACACGCCATCTGGTTCCTGGAAGAGAACCAGATCAAGTTCTACGACGCAGCCGGTCGGCTGGCCGAAGTCGCCGAGACCAGCGCGCCAGAGCGGACCAGCCAGCGGGCGGCCGCCTGACAATCGATTCGCAGCGTCACTGGGGACGAAGCGGCGGGGGATCCAGCAGCGAGACTTGCAGGTCGTCGAGGGCCGCTTCGCCCAGACCCGTCAAGGCGAACGTGACCGACAATTGGCCGCCGCGCGGCACGGCGCGATAGAACGTGAACTCGCGCCAGCCTTGCGTCAGGCGGATGCGGTCGCCCAGGTCCGGCCCTCCCAGCGAATCGAAGATCAACAAGCCTTCGTCGCTGCCCACCACCGGCCGCGGAACCTGGGCCCAGCCGCGAATCCGCACCAACTGCCCCTCGCGGACGGGCACCGGGCTGGACGTGATCCACACGGTCGGCCGCTCGACCAGCCGCGGCGCTCGCTGCGCGTCGGCGGGCCAGGCTTGCAGCCGCAAAGCGCTGCGGCCCGCGTGCGGCTCGCTGAGCGACAGGCTGACGTCGGCGTTGACCCCGCTGGGGGCGGCCCGCCGCTGCTGCCAGCCGGCCTGAATCATCTGGTCGAGGGCCTCCATGTCGCCGCCGACCTGGACGTTCGGCCCCCAGGCGGCCTTCTGGATTTGCTCGGCGAAGCGCCAATGCAGCGGCAGCGCGGTGAACTGCGCCAGGCAGGGACTGGATGCAGGCGATGAAAACGCCGCCGCCGTCTGCTCCCAGTGTCCGCGGCGGACGCGAGCCAGCGCGTACTCCGCTTTGTCGGTCGCCGCGTGCGAGCGCTCGAAGTCGCTGGACTCGAACAACTTGCGGGCTTGCTCGAGCTGCCCAAAGGCCTCGCGCAGCGACGCGGCGCCGCTCGCCAGCGGGTGGCCGGCCGCGACTAGCGCCTGGTCGATCTCCAGCGTGCGGATGTACCGCCGCGCCGCCAGGTCGTAGCGCAGGCGGCAGGCCTCCTGCTTGAACCTGGCGTGCGTGCGGTGCAGGTGGAGCAGCGCCAGCGGGTCCTGCGTGATGGCGACGGCCGCCGCATGCGAAGCGTCCTCCAGCGTGATCCGCCCGCCGCTGCTGGTGTGGGTCAACTTCAGCGGCTTGATTCCCGCCAGCGAAACCAGGTGCGCCTGGTCCGAGATGCCGATGCCGGGGACCAGCAGCGAGAGCGTATTCCGCGGCGGCGGGCCGAGCGCGTACTGCTGCGCCGGGGCGTGCTGCGTCACGATTAAAAGCCGCGAGCGCTCGGTCTGCAGCACGCTCAACTGCGTGCCCCCACTCTCGGCCGGAAGCTCCTCGACTAGCTGCCCCGCGGCAATCCAGGGCTCCAGCAGCCTCAATTCCATATTGAGCAGCTTGAGCGCGTCGGTCCGCAGCGCCGCCGGGCCCGTGTCGATGGCCAGCGGCTGCTCGGACGGAAAGACCAGGCCGCGCACCCCCGCAGCGATCGCCTGATAGGCCGCCAGCCGGATCTGCTGCGGATCGACGTCCTCTTCGACGGGCTGCCCACGGCTGAAGAGCAGTAGCTGCTCGCTCAGCCGGGCCGGCCGCTGCGTTTCGATGCTCGCCAGCAGAGGCACGCCGGGCTGTGCCAGCCGCGGACGGAGAAGCAGCCACTGCCGCCAATCGGCCAGCTCGTACGTCGTGCCCAGCAGCGGGCGCTCGAGCAGCAGCAAATTGGCCAGCCGGCTGTGCTCACTCAATCCGCTTTCGACTCCCGCGAGCAGCGGCCGGTCTTGTTGCGGGTCGAGCCCACGAATCTCGCGGATCAGGTCGCGCGTCGGGCCGAAATCCGGCTCCGACAGCCGCGTACCCAGGCTCCAGGCGATGACCGGCTCATAAGCCTGCGGCGCGGCGCGCGGATCGGCGTAGGGGGGCGGCGCGACGAGCCACAATCCCAGCCGGCGGGCCTCATTCAATTCGGCCGGCGACGGCGATGAGCCGAGCTTGATCGTATTGAAGCCCAGCGACTTCAGCCATTCCAGCGGCTCGCCGCGTTGCACGGCGATCCTCGGCATCAGCGGCCGGCTGCTGACCAGAAGGAGCGAGCCCTGCACGCTGGCGGCGGCTGGAGGAGGCTCGGCCTGACCCGCGTCGCCGGCGATCGTTGGAGTCCGCGCACTGGCCTGTCCCGCGGTCTCGTCCAGGTTGACGTACCCGTCGATCTCCAGATCGTCGATCCACAGCTCGATCGGCCCGGGGGCGGTGTAGGCGTTGAGCACGAGCAAATCGACGTAGGCTTCGCGCGGATCGACGTCGCCGAATTGCGTACGCAGCGTGCGGGTCTCGTCGTCGAGCAGGCGGGCCGCGCCGTTAATCGCCAGCTGCTGCCAGTTACCGACGTCGGTGTAGAACTCGCCGCGGAGAAACGTGGTGATCGGTTGCCCGCTGCCGCGGTCGATGCTCCGTGGAAAGACTACGCGGGCCAGGAGCTGCACGCTCGCCCGATCGGCCTTGACGAACAGCGACGGGCGAAATTCCTGAATGAGCGGCGCACGGCCGATCGGCTGCACGAGATACACGAACGTGCCGCTGCCGACTTCCAGCCGCAGGTGCTCGCTCGATTGCCCGGAGCGGGCTTCGCGCGGCGAGCGCTCGTGCAACAGCTCACGCACGCCGCAATTCGCCCCGCGCAGCATCCAGGAGCACTGCTGGGTCTCGAACGAGTTGCGCAGCTGAGCGGCAGCCGTCGCGCTCAGCAGAAGCCAGAGCGTCAGGCAGCAGGCGGCTCTTCGGATCGCACGCGACATCTCTAGGTTTATCGTCGCTCGGCGTTGCCAAACGGCAACGCGTGGCCAGTCTGTTGCTTTTGACGTAAACGGGGCTTGTATCAGGATTTACGTTCACGCTCCAGAGCAGGCGTGGCAGGCGTGCAACGACTGGCGCCTCCGGGGAGGCTGCTTGGGATTCGTCGCAAATATTTGCCTCGTAAGGACTTACGAGAGCGCCGCGGAATCGCAGTCGGGGCGGCGGCATGCCGGGTGCTTTCCAACTACTGCACGCTCGCCAAACACCCCGGAGCCGCCGCCGCATGAGCTTGCCCAACGCCACTCAGCCGACCGAGGAGCTTCCCAAAGACGTCGCCGATCTGGCCGCAGCCGTGGCGCTGTTGCCGGCGGAATATCGCTCGGCGCTGGAGCCGCTCTTGTTTCGCGTCGTGGATAGCACGAAGCGCCGGCGGCGGATTTTGAACCTGGTGCAGGAGGCCCTCAGCCAGTTGCGGCTGGATATGAAGTACCTGGTGTTCGACCTGGAAGCGACGCGGCGCGAGCGTGACGCCCTGCGGGAAGGCCCGGATGGCGAGCAGCATCGCGGTGATACTTAAACAACTCCTGAATAATTCGAGACTCCTTGTTCAGCGACGCCCGCCCTCCAGTGCCCCGGAGGGCGGGCGTTTCGTTGCGTCCTCCGCAGGATTGCGGCCCGCCGCGGCCTGGAATAGCATAAGGCGGTCGGGCGGCGTCGGCCAAAATGGGCCTCGATGGACGCCGCTGGAGTTTCTTCCTCACCAGTGTTGGTTCAGAACCGGCGCTGGGAAAAAGGGTGGTCCGCGCCGCGCCGATTGGGGCGCGTCCGTGCGGCAAGCGAGCATGCCTCAAGCCATCAGCGCGGAACAACTTGCGTCTCGAATGCTGGACGCCGGTCTGATCGAACAGCGGCAGGTCGAGGGACTGTGGGCCGAACTGGGCACTCGGGACGTGCCGTTCGGCGACTTCTCCAGCCTCCTGCTGCGCAAAGAGCTGCTCACGAACTATCAGCTCGAGCGGCTGCTCAAGGGGGAAAAGGGAGGCTACTTCTACGGCGATTATAAGGTGCTGTACCTGGTTGGCACGGGCACTTTCGCCCGCGTTTATCGGGCCGTGCATCTGGAGTCGGGCCGCATCGTGGCGATCAAGGCCCTGCGCAAGCGGTTCCGCGACGATCGCTCGATGAACGAGCAGTTCGTCCGCGAAGGCAAGATCGGCATGCAGCTCCGCCATCCAAACATCGTGCCGATTTACGAGGTCATCGAGCAACCGATTCCCTGCCTCGTGATGGAATTCGTCGAGGGGCGGAACCTGCGCGAGTTCACGCGGGTCCGCAAGAAGCTCTCGCCGGTCGAGTCGATGCGAGTCACGGTCGATATTCTTTCGGCCCTGACGTACGCCGCCACGCTGGGCATGACCCACCGCGACCTGAAGATGTCGAACGTGCTGATCACCAGCCGCGGCAAGGGCAAGCTGGTGGATTTTGGCCTGGCGGGGCTGCAGTCGCTGAGGGCGAATGCGGCCAACGCTGAAGAGACCAACCCGCGGACGATCGACTATGCCGGCCTGGAGCGAGCCAGCGGCGTGCGGAACAACGACCCCCGCAGCGACCTCTTCTTCGTCGGCGTCATTCTCTACAACATGTGCACCGGCGTGTCGCC
>DASRJB010000289.1:0-5042 GCA_035649715.1 Pirellulaceae bacterium | reverse complement strand
CTGAACAGCACGACGCCCGCCAGCCGGCCGGAGCCGAATTGCTGGCCGACTTCGTGAACCACCGAGCCGAGCGCTGTGACTTGCCCTTTCGTCGTCAGCTGCTCAGCCAGGTAGGCCGGATCGAAAGCGCCGCCCGCGGTCTTCGACAGATTCAGCTTGCGAAGCTGGCTGGTGGTGTTGCCGTCGAACAGGAAGGCTTCGAGCTGCACCTTCTTCGCGGCGGTGAGTTTCGTGAATGGGTTGTTGTCGGATTTCCGGAGGAGGGACTGCAGGTAGGCGATGCGGGAAGGCTTGCCGTTGGCTGGCTTGGGCAGCGTGACTCCCTCGCTGGTGCTTCGGGTTGGTGTGTAGCCGACGGCCTTCTCGATGGCGGCCCGCTCGGCGTCGGGCAGCTCGTCCTCGATCGCCATGCTGTCGGTGCCGTCGAAGATCACGTACAGAAACGGCGCTTGCTTGTTCTCGACGATCAGTTGCAGGATCGGGTCGGCCAGCGTGAACAGCAGCAGCGCGAGCAGTATCCCGCGAAACACGGCCAGTGCGATCCGCGGGCCGCGGGGGCCTTTCTGCTGCCACTTCAGATAAAAGATCAGCGAGCCGGCGATGAAGGCCGCCGCGATCAGGAAGACCCAAAATGCGCTGTCCGCGGCCCAGGGCGCAGCCAGCGACACGTCGATCCGGTCGATCGCCGTCGCGTTCTCGATGCCCAGCAGCCAGCCGAGTGCCCGGATCATGTGGCGGCTCCTGGGGCGGGAGCCGCCGGTTGAAACGTCGGCCAGGCCAACACGCTCATCTCGACCAGCAGCAGCACGAGCACCAGCAGCACCAGCCACCACCACGAGTTTTGCCCGCTGATTGCCGTGCCAGCCAGGTTGATCTCTTCGCCGCGGCCGATCCAGCGGAGATTGGCCGCCTGTGCCGCCTCCTCGAATTGCGTCCGCGTAAGCGCTGTCAGGTCCGACTCGGCCGCCGCTCCGCTGACCACCAGCGGCAAATCCCAGACGGGCTTCTCCGCCGTGAGCGGCGCTTGTTCGGAAAGCGAGGGCCGGTAGCCGGCGACGCGGTAAATCCCGCGCTGAAACAGGCCCTGCACCTGCACGCCTCGCTGTTCCGGGCCGATATAGCCCACATCCAGCGGCTCATCGCCCATTTTCTGGCCGGGGCGGGCGAGCGTCACGACGAGATTCTGTTCGTTGGGCGGCAAGGGCAGCGCCAGCCGCTCGGTCGCCGCGAAATTCCGCCGCGGCAGCGTGCCCTGCGTCAGGCCGCGGAGGATGCGGTCGAAGATCAGCACCGCGTTGGTCTTGGGCAGCGTATTCCAGGACGACAAGAGCCCCGTCGAGCAGAACAGCACTTCGCCGCGGCCGATCGGGCGCGAAACCAGAAACGGCGGCCGGCCGGGCAAGTCGTAGCGGGCCAGCACCCGCGGCGCGCTCGCCTGGACCAGCGATTCGAGCAAGCGCTGGCGCTGCGCGGGCTCTTCGGGCAGGACCGGCTCAATGTTTTCGCCGGCCTCGGCGGCCCAGGCCAGCCAGTTAGGCCGCGCATCGGGCTGCGGAATCGGCTGCGCGATCGCTGCATCGCCCTTCTCGCCAGCTGCGGCCGCTTGCTGCTGCCGCCGGGCGGCCTCTTGCGTCAGCTCTTCCTCCAGGCGCTTCAGCTCCGCCTGCTTCCAGGCGGCGAGCACGTCGGGCGAGCTTTCAACCTGCACCGACTTGAAGAAGAACGGCTCCGCATACAGGTCGCGCAGCTCCGGCTCCGCGACGCCGGCCAGGTGAAAATAATCCTCGCCCGCCAGGCTGTCGAACGAGAGAAAGAACGGCTTCAGATTTGCGCCGGCCACTTCTGGCGTCTCGCCCAAAGCTTCGCGGGCCAGCGGCAGCGGCAGAACTCCCGCGCCGCCCAGCCAGGCCGCGTCGTTCCAGGCGACCGGGTCAAAATCAGCGCCGGCCACGATGACGAGCTGCCCGCCCTGCCCCACGTAATCCCTGAGCAGCGGCACCATGTCGCCCGGCTCGCGCAGGCCGGCGATGACCAGCAGCCGTGCGTCGGCCAGCACGTCCCGCGTCAGCTCGTCCTGCGTGATGTGGCGGACGTTCACGAGCTGCCGCGGGGCGTCACTGCGGCTGGTCTTGGGCGCGAGCAGCTTCCGCAGGTGCCGAGTCTCGCCGAGGCGGCCCTTGATCGGGTCCTCCTGCTCGGGTCCATATTGATCGACGAATACGACGGGCAGCGCCGCCACCACGGGCACGGCCAAAAACCGCTGGTCGTCCGCCGCGAGGCGGTCGGGAGTAATCGTGGCTTTCAGCGGCACGAACACCGGCCGGTTCGGCTCGGGCAGCTCGCTGAGCGTGTTAAAGACGCACTCGAAATCGACCTCGCGCGTGCCGAGGCCCGGCTCGAGCGTCACCGTTTTCTCGCCGATGATGCTGCCGCCGGAATTCGGATCGCCCATCGTCAGCGTCACCAGCAAGTCGCGGCGGGGGCCGCTGCCGCGGTGGGCCAGCTCGACGACGATCGTAGCGGGCGTTTCGATGTCGGCCAGCCCGTCCTGCACGCGAAGGTCGGCAATCCAGGTGTTCTCCCAATTCGCCGGGCCGACATCGACGATCTGCATCGCCGGCAGCTCCTTGAGCACCTCGCTCTGCCGCGCGCCTTGCCAGTTCAGCTCCTGCTGGTCGCCGATGAACACAATTCGCTTGGCCAGCTCCGGCGCGGCTTCGCAGGCCCGCTTGGCTTCGTTGGCCGCCCGCACCAGGCTGGCCGAGCGATCGACCAGCTCGATCTTGTCCAGGGCTTCGGCCGCGTTCTCCTTCGTCTCATAAGGATCGGGGCTGAAGCCCTCGCGCGAGCCGCAGACCGGAATGATCGACATCCGGCTGCCGGCAGGGAGCTTGTCGATGAGCTGGCGGGCCCGGTCTTTGGCCTTGTCGAGCAGCGTGCCTTCGAGCGACTCGTAGCCCATGCTCAGGCTGTTGTCGATCAGGATCACCGCGTGCAGGGGCTGCCGGTCGTCGAACTCCTCTTCCCGTGTCGCAAAGTACGGCCTAGCTAGCGCCAGGCCGAACAGCAGGACCGCCGCGGTCCGCAGGACGAGCAGCAGGATGTCGCGAATCTGCATGATGCGGCGATTGCGCTGCAGCGCCTGCCGCAGGAAGTCCATCGCCGCCCACTTCACCACCTTGTAGCGCCGCCGATTGAGCAGGTGGATGATCAGCGGCCCCGCCGCGCACGCCGCCCCCACGGCTGCGAATTGCCAGGCGGTGAAGGAGAGAAAACCCATAGTCAGTTGGCAGTAGTCAGTGGTCAGTGGTCCGTTGGAGAATGTCTTTCCCAACGGACCACTGACCACTGACTACTGACTTGCTTTCCGAAAACTCTCGATCTTTCCCTCTTGAAGGATCGGCAAGTACCGATTCGGGATCGCCAGGATGAAGCAGGCGACGCTGGTGGCGTAGAGCTCGCCGTCCTTGCCGCCGACGCGGCCGCCGCCGCGGGCCCCGTGGTCGCGCCACGCGCCGTGGTTCTGCGGGTTGCTTGGATCGGCGACCTGCGAATCGACCAGATAGTCGCGGAGCTTCGGATAGTTGTTCTTCCAGTAATCGCCGTTCACCTGATACAGGGCCTGGCCGACGTAATACAGCGTGTAGGCATCGAACGGCATGCTGCCGTCGCGGGCCCGCGTGCGGGGAATCTCCTGAATGGCGGCCTGGATCACCTCCATGTTCTTGCCGATCCGCCAGTCGTCGTACTGGCCGAACTCCTGGAGGCAGACGACGCCCGCCGCGGCCATTGCGATCGTGCCCCCGCCGCCCCCTTTGCTGTAAGTGAACTGCCCGGGCAGCCGCTGCTGCTCCGCTTCGGACGAGCCGCGCCCGCCGCGGCTGGCATAGTGATCGCGGACGCTCTGGATCGCCTGGCTGATGACTTCGGGCGGCACTTCCAGGCCGCTATCGACCGCGCTCCGCAGGGCCTTGGCCTGCATCACCGCCAGGCTGAGGTCGTGCCCTGCGTGCTGCCGGGCGGCCTTGTAGTCCCAGCCGCCGTCCTCGCACTGCGTGTTGGCGATCAGCTTCAGCGCGCTGTCGAGCACCCGGTTGAGCTTGCGGTCCTTGGTGGTCTGCATCCCGTGGGCCTGGCCCAAGACAAACGTCGCCAGCCCGTGGTTGTACATGTCCCGCTGGGCGTCGCTGATGTTGAGCAGCCCCGACGGCTTGCTGCGGCTGATCACGAAATCGAGGGCCTTCTCGACCTCCCGGCCGTACTTCCCCCGCCCCGGCGCATGCCCGGCCGACATGAACGCCAGCGCGCCCATGCCGACCAGCCCCAGATCGTTCGAGCCCCAGTTCCCCTCCACGCCCTGGTTCTTCGCCAGCCAGGCCAGCCCGCGCTCGAGCGCCGCTTCACTGGCCGGCGGCATCTCGTCCAAAGCGTCGTCGGCCCTGCCCGGACCTGGCAAGCACACGACCAGTGCCAACGGGAGGGCGAGGCTCCCACCGAGCCTGCTCACCAGGTTCTTCCGTAACATACGCACGCCAAACACCTTACGACGTCACTTGCTGCGCCGCGAGTGCGCAAAACGATCGGCAGAAAAGACCCATCCTAGACACCTATGTCCAAGAAAGCGAATACGTTACGGCGAGCCGCAATAAATGTCCGCCCCTACTCGCGGCTGTTCAACCGCCAACTGGTAATGGTTCAATTTGAAACCCAGTGCAAGCCGGCCGCTATCGGCTGAAGAACAAACTTCCAGCACATCGCCAGTCTCGGCGTCGATGGCGATTTGGAGATTTCCACCCATACGGCCTCCATCGTCAATGAAAGACCAAGCGGCTCGCGGACTGTCATTCCACATTAGGTCTGGCTCGAAGAAGGCAAGCATATTCTCCCACGGCAAACCCTTGGCCTTCGCATGCTCTTCGGCAATGATCCAAGCCTCTTCCTGTGTCAGCACAGCCTAGCCCCCTTCTTTGCCGGCAGGTGGTTCGTCAGCCGCTCGCCCAACTTCCGCTCCTCGTCACTGAATGCTGGCCGCCCATGCCGCC
>DASRJB010000288.1:0-5973 GCA_035649715.1 Pirellulaceae bacterium | reverse complement strand
AAGATCGAGGAGCTGCTCGCGCGGACCACCTATGTCGCCCGCTGGACGACGAAGCTCTGCGAGATTACCGGAAACTCCCCGCGGCATTTCCAGGACCAGGCCCCTCCCGACGAGTATTCGCGGAATTGGTACGAGTGGATCGCCCGCCGCGTCCGCGAAAACGTGCCCTATGACGAGCTGGCGGCCGGTATCGTACTCGGCATCAGCCGCGAGCCTGGGCGGAGCTATCAGGACTTCATCCAGGAGGAGTCGGCCTACTACCGGGCGCAGGAGCCGGCGGACTTCACCGCCCGCGCGACGATGCCCTATTACTGGGCCAAGCACACGTCGCGCACGCCCGAGGAGCGGGCCCTCAATTTCAGCTACGCGTTCCTGGGCGTTCGGATCGAATGCGCGCAGTGCCACAAACACCCCTTCGACCGCTGGACGAAGGACGACTTTCAGAGCTTCACTGCCCTGTTCGAGCGCGTCGGCTTCGGCGTGGCCGAGGACGGCAAGCAGGCGCATCAGGAGCTGCTGAACAAGCTCGCCGACAAGGGGAATCAGGCTCAGCGGGTGCGGGCCAGGCTGACGCGAGCGCAAAACGGCGAGATCGTGCCGTGGCAGGAAGTGTTTCTATCGCGGGCGGGCACGCGGGTCGAAAAGGGCAAGGTTGTCAAGATAGCCGAGCCGATTACACCGCACGTGCTGGGCGGTGCGGAAGTCGGTCTGCAGACTGACGACGACCCGCGCCAGGCACTGGTGAGCTGGATGCGACGCAAAGACAACCCTTACTTTGCCCGCGTATTCGTCAATCGCGTCTGGGCCGAGTATTTTGGCGTGGGCATCATCCAGCCACCCGACGACCTGAATCTCGCCAATCCGCCCAGCAATGCCGCACTGCTGGAGTACCTTACCGAGGCGTTCATCCAGCACGGCTTCGACATGAGATGGCTGCACCGGGAGATCGTGAGCAGCCGGGCCTATCAGCGATCGCTGGCCGCTAACGACACGAATCGGCTGGACGAGCGAAACTTCAGCCGGGCCGTTGCCCGCCGCCTGCCGGCGGACGCACTGTTCGATGCCATCGCCCAGGCGACCTGCTCGTCGGCCGACGTGGCCCGCGCGACCAGCGACGTGGCAGAACGGGCGATCGGGCCCAAAGGGGGCGCGTTGATCGGACGCTACGGCTACGGGAACTATGCGTCCACGGTCTTCGGCCGCTCGCCGCGCGAGACGAACTGCGACTGCAGCGCCTCGAATGAGCCGAACCTGCTGCAGGCGATCTACACGCAAAACGACAAGGACGTTCTGGCGGCAATCGACCGCAAAGGAGGCTGGCTGAACGAAATTCGTCCGCAGCTGGTCAGCGGTTCCGCCGGCGAGCGCGCTGCGCTCGTCAAGGAGGCCTTTCTGCGCACGCTCTCGCGAGCACCAACCGCCAAGGAGGCCCAACTAAGCGAGTCGCACCTCGCCGAAGTAGGCGATCGCGCCGAGGGCTTTCAGGAGTTGGTCTGGGCGCTACTGAACTCGCGGGAGTTCCTGACCAATCACTAGGTGGAACGATTTATGACGACGCACCAATATTGCGATGGAATCCGGCGGCGCGACTTGCTGCGAGTGGGCCTGCTGGGCGCGGCGGGCATCGGCCTGTGCGACTATTTGCGGCTGGCCGCGGCGGGCGAGATCAAGCCGGCCCGGGCCAACGCGGCGATCTTCGTCAATCTCGCTGGCGGTCCCAGCCATCTGGACAGCTTCGATCCCAAGCCCGATGCGCCGGCGGAATACCGCGGCGAGTTCCGGACGATCCCGACGAATGTTCCGGGAATCGAACTCTGCGAGCACCTGCCTAAATTGGCCCGCTGCGCCGACAAATTCGCCCTGCTCCGTGGCGTCAGCCACAGCCTCACGGAGCACCAGATGGGCACCAAGTATCTCAACACGGGGAACCGGCCGATTCCTTCGCTCGAATTCCCCGGCTATGGCGCGGTCGTCAGCAAGGAACTGGAGAGTCCGAAGGACCTGCCGCCGTTTGTGGCGATTCCCAAGACGCCGCAGGTCGCCGGCGTGCTGGGAGTTGAATATGCTCCCTTCAGCACGCAGGCTACGCCGCGGGCGGGCCAGCCCTTCACCGTTCGGGGAATTACCATCGGCCGCGGCCTGTCGATCGAAAAGATCGAGCGGCGACGAAAACTGCTGACGGACATCGAAGAGAGCTTCCGGGCTTACGAAAAGGACAGCAACCTGCTGCAGGGGCTGGACCGCTTTTCGCAGCGGGCCCACGACATCCTCAGCTCGCCCCGCGCCAGCCTGGCCTTCGATGTCAGCCGGGAGCCGGCGTCGATCGCCGGGCACTTTCCAGACAATCCGCTGGCCCAAAGCTGCCTCTTAGCCCTGCGATTGGTCGAAGCGGGCGTGCGGTTCGTGAGCATCGACCACGGCGGCTGGGACACTCACGACAACATCTTCCCGCAAATGAAGGACAAGCTGCTGCCCGAGCTCGACGGCGGCCTGGCGGGCCTGCTGGCGGCGCTGGAGCTCAAGGGGCTGCTGGGCACGACAGCCGTTATGGTCACCGGCGAATTCGGCCGCACGCCGAAGATCAGCGCCCAGCGGGCCGGCCGCGACCACTATCCGCGGGCGATGTTCGTGCTGCTGGCCGGCGGCGGAATGAAGCCCGGGCAAGTGGTGGGAGCCAGCGACGCCCGTGGCGAAGCACCCGCCGACGGCAAAGGCATGTCGCCCGACGACGTCGCGGCCTCGTTCTATCACTGCCTGGGAATCGACGCGGCTAAGGAGTATCGCACGCCGACCGGACGACCCGTGGCCATCGTGCGCCACGGGACTGTAATTCGCGACTTGTTCGGCGGCTAGAGCGCCGCTACGAAGCTTCGGCCCGCAGCGTTTCGGCCACGGAATCGAACTTGAGCGGGTAGAGCAGCTCGCGGTAGCTGGCCAGGAGGTTGGCCGATTCGGCCGAGGCGTAGTTCTCGTCGAGCCACTGGGCGAACTCGTCGAGCTGCCGGCGGCCGTCGGGCCAGCGGATGCTCATCACGTTGTGGCATTCCTCGAGCATCTGATAGACGCGGGCCCGCGTCACGCCGAGGGCCTTGCTCTGATTGCGGACCGATTCGGCCTCAGACCCGATCCCCAGCCGTCCGCGGGCCAGCTTGGCCACGGTGTCACCGGCGTCGATCCCCAGCTGCTGGATGATCGGCTCAATCATATTCTGCTCGATCTCTTCGCGCTTAGGCGGGAACGAACGGCCGCGGGCTTCGGCCATCCATTCTTCGGCCGCGACGATCGTCCGCGGCGCGAGCCGCACCGCGAGGTCGCCCTGCGGATCGATGTGATCCAGCATCTCGTGGATCGTGTGGAAGACCTCGAGCACGACGGCCACGCGCTTTTCGCCGTGCGTCTTCAGGGCCCGGATTTCCGCCAGCGTCAGGTCGAGATAGAAGCTCAGCGGCGTGCTCCAAACCACGGACGGCAGCGACTGCAGCGACGGAGTCAACTTGCCGAGCTTTTCGCCACCCACTCCGTGGCGGCGAACCGTATCGCGCCACTTCGTCCAGACCATGTCGGAGACGCGGAGTGGGTCGAACTTTCCTTCGTCATCCAGCCCATCGGCTGGCGTCTCATCCGCGCCAGGCAGGTAGTCTTCCACCTTGGCGGCGGATTCCTCTTTTGTTGCGCGCACGAGCAGCTTGATGAACATCTCCAACTTCTTGCGACCGATGCCGGCCGTCGCCGCCAGTTGATCGAAGGACTGGGTAAACAACTCGCGAAGCGTGCGGGCCAGCAAGGCCGTCGGCAAGCGACGGTCGCTGGGAAGCGCCCAAAAGGCGAGCGGTCGATCCAAACGGTCGGCGTAGCGGCTCTCGCGGAGCGTCTCCCGCAGCCCCTCGTAGTTCGTCGCGAGCTTCACATCGTCGGCAGAAGACGATTTGGCCATGACAACCGTTGCTCCGAAAGAGTGTCAACAGTTTTCCGACAGTTCTCAGCCTGCAACCATTCTCCACTGCACGTAAACTCAGTCAAGTGCGTGGAAAGCGAATTCTTTGGAGATTCTGTTACGGGGCCAGCCGCACGCTTCTTGCGAAACTGCTTTGTGGCTGGAATTCTTCCTTTCCTTACCAGAAATTACCCATTTATTGCGCGAAGAGCCAGAAAAGTCGCCGCAGCTAATTCATCAGAAAAATCCGCCTCTTGTCGGACAGTTGGGCAGGTTTGTCAACGCAGACGCTGCCAAAAGTAATAAGCTGCCAGGGAAAACCCCACCACGATGACAAAGTAACGAACGTACGCGCCGGGAATCTTGCGGCTGAACTGAGCCACTACATACCCGCCGACGGTGGACGTACCCATCATTGCGAGAGCGAACGGCCAATGGATTTTCTGCTCCCACACGAAGCCAGCCGCGGCGACGCCGTTAATCGCAAGACCGAGCACCGCCTTGAGGCCGTTCATCTCATGGATGTTCTTCAGACCCATCAGCCCCAGGCCGCTGAGCATGAGAATGCCGATGCCCGCGCCGAAGTAGCCGCCGTAAATGGCGATGCAAAACTGAAGTGCGACCATGCCGGCCAGTCCCAGCGGCGTAACGCTTGCTAGTCCGCTTTCCGTTGCTGCCGGCTTTCCGTCTTCTAACACGACCACGGGCTTGCGCTTCACCAGCAGCGGCTGCAAGACAAACAGCGTCGCAGCAGTGAGAATCAGCCAGGGGACCAAGGCGTCGAAATACTGCGGCGGCAAACGCGTGACGAGCGCCACGCCGATGGCCGCTCCCACCAGGCTGGGCGGCACAAGCCAGATCAGCAGTTTCCGCAGCGCGAACAATTCGCGGCGAAAGCCCCAGGCGCTGCCGAGCGACGCGGGCACTAGCGCCACGGTGCTCGTGCCGTTGGCAAAAACGCCCGCCTCGCGGGCCATGCTTCCTGATTGCCGGCTAAGCACGCCGATCAGCGTCGGAAAGGTAAGCAGCGTTCCGCCTCCGGCCAGAGCGTTGATCCCGCCCGCGGCGGCGGCCGAAAGACAGAGCCAGACGAAGTCCAAGAGTTGCATGATCCAGCGGCGAGGTGTGCTGCGGCAGGTTTCCATTACGACTGCAATCGCGACTCGTGGCAAGCCCTCTGGCCGGCGATTAGGATCACAGCCGAGGTGCCTATGTCGCCGCCAGACTTACCCGCGGGCCCCTATGTCGCGGAGCCGCATCCCACGCCCGCCCGTCGCGGCGAGCTGATCGCCGAGATCGAGCAATTGCCGGCGAGGTTGCGCTCGCTCGTCGGCGGCCTGCCGGCGGGCCAACTCGAGCGGCGCTACAAAAACTGGAACGTCCGGCAGATCGTCCATCACCTGGCCGATAGCCACATGAACGCATTCGTTCGTTTCCGGCTGACATTGACCGAGGAGCGGCCGACTATCAAGCCCTACGATGAAACGCGGTGGGCGGAGCTGCCCGACTCGAAATCCGCCGACGTGACGCTCTCGCTCCAGTTGCTGGAAGCCTTGCACGCTCGCTGGGTGCTGCTGCTGCGAGCCATGAGCGACGCCGACTTCCAACGCTCCTACTTTCATCCCGAATATCAAAAGGAATTCCGGCTGGCCGAAGTCCTGGGGCTGTATGCCCATCACGGCCGGCACCACACGGGCCAAATCGCCTGGCTGTCGCAATGACCGAAGCGCGACTAAGGTCCGCCCGGATTCGGCAGCGGCTCGTAGGGCAGCGGCTGACCGCCGGGCAATCCTTGTCCGGGCACGCCGATGTGGGGCGGAGGCTCGCGGCTCGGAGGCGCCGTGGGGCCGCCATTCAGCAGCGGCGTGACGTAGCCGGCCATCGCGCCATCGCGCAGCGCCTGCGCCCGATCGAGCAGCTTCTGCTGCGGCACGATCTCCTCCGGCACCAGCTGCACGTCAACGTTCCGCTCGTCGCGAATCTCGCGGGCCACCATGTTCTCGGAAACGAAATCGAGCGGCGGAATCTGATACCAGGGC
>DASRJB010000287.1:0-5105 GCA_035649715.1 Pirellulaceae bacterium | reverse complement strand
GCGAGGGCCTGCCGCTGACGCCGTTCCGCACTGACGATTGGAAGGGCGTCACGGCCGATGCGAAGTAGCCGAGCTCCTTCCGCATCGAGTGGCCGGGCCGGAACGAGCCGACTACCGTCGAATGGCGCTACACCTCCCGCGACGACGGCACGTTCGTGGACATCACGAACTCAGGCTTCGCGGGAGACGGCGACGCGGTCGTGGCGCAGGCGCTCGATTCGACGCAGGGCTTCTCCCTGGTGCTCGCCGGCCTCAAGGCGCTGCTCGAGCACAACATCCGTCTGAACCTGGTGCCCGATCGCTTCCCGAAAGGCAGCGACCACTGAGCACTACCGCTTCCCCAACCGCATTTCGTAATACCTGTCGTCCGGATACGGCTCGTAGATGCGGTCCAGGTCCACGCGGTTTGCTTTGCGCCATTTCTCGCTGCCGCGCTGCGTACCGGCGGCCATCAGGAAAGTGAACGTCCCCCAGTCCCAGTGCCGCACAAATTCGGCGGTCACCCGCGGCAGCGAATCGCCCGCCGGCCCGGACACCGTGCCATAGACCTTGACCAGGGCCAGCGGCTGCAGCTTGTACCCAACGCCGGGCACGACGGCCTGAAAGTCGCCGGAGCCGTTGAAGGACAGAGCGAGAATGTGCAGGTCGGTAAGACCATCAAAATACTTGTGCTCCAGGAGCAGGACCGTCTGTCCCTTCTCCTTGTCTTCCTTGATCTCGCGGATGATGCCAAACCAGCCCACGTATGTCTTGTCCTTCTTGGTGATGTCGTAGTCGCCGGCCAGGCCTCCCGTAACCACTTCGCCCTTGGCGAGCCGTTTGAAAAACGGCTTCTCCCTTTCACTCGGCGCGTACAGGGTCGTCCCCAGGTTGCCCGTCCGCCCCGGCCGGCCCTGGACATACTCGACTACGCCCTGTGCGGCCTCGGACTGTCCGGCTGCGGTCTGCGGCGCTTGTATCGCCGCCGCGACGACCAGCGCGATCCCGATGTAGCGAATCACGTGCGCATCCTCGCTCTTAAAGGGAGTGCCCCACCAGAATGTAACGCGGTACGATGCCACCTGCCATTGTTCGGGCCGCAGGTCGGCCTTCTTGTGTGCCCTTCGGTGCCTTCGTTACCTTTTGTGGTTGCCCCGTTGCCCGAACGCGAGGTGGATCGTTTCATGTCGAACAGCGCCGAGTTTCTCGCTCACCTATTCGGACTTCAGGACCAGGTCGCCGTGGTGATCGGCGGCACGGGAGTCCTGGGAGGGGCGCTGTGCGAGGGCCTGGCCCGCGCCGGCGCGCGGGTCGTCGTCGCCGGCCGCAGCGAGGAGCGGGGCCACGAGCGGGTCCAGGCGATCGAGGCCGCCGGCGGCGAGGCGACCTTTCTGCCAGTCGAGGCCGACCAGCGATTGAGCGTGCAGGCCCTGCTCGATTCGTCGATCACCGCCTTCGGCCAGATCGACTGCCTCGTGAACTGCGCTGGGGCGAACTCCGCCACGCCCTACGAGCAGCTCAGCGACGACGATTGGCGGCGGGTGATTGACTCCAACCTGCTGGCGACGCACCTGGGCTGCCAGATTTTCGCCCCCTTCATGGCGTCGCAGGCCAGTGGCGGCTCGATCCTCAATATCGGCAGCGTCACCGCCCACCTGCCGCTGTCGCGGGTCTTTGCCTATTCGGCGTCCAAGGCCGCGGTTGTCAACCTCACCAAGAATCTGGCCCGCGAGTTCGCCCCGCGGAACGTGCGGATCAATGTACTTTGCCCCGGCTTCTTTCCGGCCGAGCAGAACCGCAAAATCCTCGACCAGCAACGCGTCGAGAACATCATGCGCGGCACGCCGATGAATCGCTTCGGCGAGCCGAACGAGCTGGTCGGGCCCGCCCTGCTGCTCCTCTCCCAGCGGGCCGGCTCGTACGTCACGGGCGAAGACTTATACGTGGATGGCGGGTTCACGTCGATGCGGTTCTAGCCTATGGCTCATACCGTCGTCATCTTCGGCGCCTCGGGCGACCTCACCAGCCGCAAGCTGATTCCGGCGCTCTACTCGCTGCATCACAAGGGCCGGCTGCCGGACCAGACGCGAGTCGTCGGCGTGTCGCGGACGAGCTTCACGAGTGAAGCCTGGCGGGAAGAGCTGGCGGCATCCACGCAGCAATTTGCAGGAACGGAGTTCGATTCGGCAGCCTGGCAGCGTTTTGCGGGCAGCCTCTTCTATCATGCGGGCGACATCGACAAGCTGGACGACTTCGCCGCGCTGGCCAAGTTCCTGAACGATCTCGAGGGCCACGCGGGCGCGACGCGCGTCTACTACCTCTCCACGGCGCCGAGCCTCTATGCCGCGGCCATTGCGAACCTCGGCGCGGCGGGACTGGCCGACGAATCGCGCGGCGTGCGGCGGGTGGTCATCGAAAAGCCCTTTGGCAGGGACCTGAAATCGGCCCAGGAGCTCAACCGCAGGGCCCACCAGGTATTCGCCGAACAGCAGGTCTATCGCATCGACCACTACCTCGGCAAAGAGACCGTGCAGAACCTGCTCGTGCTGCGGTTCGCCAATTCGATCTTCGAGCCGCTCTGGAACCGCCGCTACATCGACCACGTGCAAATCACGGTCGCCGAGGAGGTCGATGTCGGCCGCAGGGCCGGCTACTACGACCAGGCGGGCGTGCTGCGCGACATGTTCCAGAACCACCTCTTGCAGCTCTTGATGGTCGTCGCCATGGAGGCCCCGGCCCGCTACACGGCCGACTTCATCCGCGACGAGAAGGTGAAGGTCCTGCGGGCCATCAAGCCGCTGGCGTCCGCCGACATTGCTCGCGACACCGTTCGCGGGCAATACGAAGGCTACCGCCAGGCCGAGGGCGTGCCGCAGGGCAGCCAGACCGCGACCTTCGCCGCGATCAAGCTGCAGGTCGATAACTGGCGCTGGCAAGGCGTGCCCTTCTACTTGCGGTCGGGAAAGGTCATGAGCTGCCGCACCTCGCAGATCGTTATTCAGTACCGCCAGCCGCCAATCATGATGTTCGACAGCGGCCCCCGCTCGCACCTGGACGCCAACAAGCTCGTCGTGCAGATTCAGCCGGCCGAGGGCATCCAGCTGCACTTCCAGACCAAAGTGCCCGACGCCGGCATGCGGCTGCGGACGACCGACCTCGACTTCAAGTTCGCCCGCGAATTCACCGGCGCGATGCCCGACTCGTACCAGCGGCTGCTATTGGATGCGATGACCGGCGACGCCAGCCTGTTTGCCCGCAGCGACGAGGTCGAAGTCGCCTGGAGCATCATCGACCCGATCCTCGCCGCCTGGCAAACGCCCTCCGCCCCGCCGCTGGAAATCTACCCGCGCGGCGACTGGGGCCCGGCGGCCAGCGACGAGTGGATGAAGGCCCAGGGGCGGGAGTGGTTCGACGTCTGCCCGGTGTTACACTGAGCTCCAGTCTCACCCGCGCCGCGGAGAAACTCCGGTCATGACTCGAAAACTCGTCCTCGCGGCGGTGCTTTGCGGCTGTACCTGCGCGAACGGTTGCTATGTCGCCGACACGGTAATGCAAGGACAGAAGGCGATGAAAGACGTCGAAGCACTGACACCGGAAGTCGAAAAACGGAACAAGGAAGTGAACGAGTTGGCCAACCCGACGGCCGCCCCCGCCGAGGCCCCTGCCACTCCGTGAGCGATGCCCATGTCCAACAATCGCCAGGCCACGGTGCGACTCGTCGATGAGAACGCCGGCGGCGGAAAAGTCCGCGAGGTCTTTGACGACATCAAGCGGACCAAGCAGATCGACTTCGTGCCGGCGCTGTGGCGGGCCTTGGCGACGAATCCCGATCAGCTCGAGCTGGTCTGGAAGCAGCTCAAGGCGCTGATGCACCCGGAAGCCGCCGGCCGCAAGAGCAAGCTCGATCCCAAGACCCGCGAGACAATCGCCCTGGCCGTCTCGGCAACCAACGGCTGCTCCTACTGCGTCAACTCGCACACCGCGGCACTCAAGAAGCTCGGCGTCGATACGGAAACGCTGGGCGAAATCCTGGCGATCGCCGGCTTGTTCAACATGACCAACGCGCTGGCCGACGGCTATCAGGTCGAGCCCGACGTTTTGCCGCCGCTCGAATGAGCGGTCGTTGAGGAGGCTGCCAGCGTCGTCGGTTGACCTCTACGGGTTTGCCCGTAGAATGCGACGATCGAGGATTTCATGAGTATGCGAAGCCTCTTCGTCGCCGCTTGCCTTGCCACGTTGAGCTCGCCGCTCAGCGCCGCAGAGCCAGCGGCCAGCGAGCTGCCTTGGTCCTTCCAGCCGATCGCGCGGCCGAACGTGCCCGCGGTGCAAGACGTTGGCTGGCCGCGCGATGACATCGACCGTTTCGTGCTGGCGAAACTCGAAGCCGCGAAGCTGTCGCCGAATCCCGATGCCGACCGCGCGGCGCTGATCCGCCGCCTGGCCTATGACCTGACGGGGTTGCCGCCGGCGGAGGCCGACCTGGCTGAGAATCAGACGTACGAGGCGCTCGTCGATCGCTACCTCAACTCGCCCCGCTTCGGCGAACGGTGGGGGCGGCACTGGCTCGATGTGGTCCGCTATGCCGACAACACGGGCCGCGTCTGGAACGCCCCGCTGACCTATGCCTGGCGGTATCGTGACTACGTCATCGACGCGTTCAACAAGGACAAGCCGTACGACCGGTTCATCTCGGAGCAGCTCGCGGGCGACCTGTTGCCGGCCAAGAGCGTGTCGGAGGAGCGCGAGAACCGCATCGCGACCGGCTTTCTCGCGCTCGGCGCTCACGATCTGCAGACGCTCAACCACGAGCAGTTTGTCATGGACGGCATCGACGACCAGATCGACGTGACGACGCGGGCCTTCCTCGGCCTGTCGGTGGCCTGCGCCCGCTGCCACGATCACAAGTACGACCCGGTCACGATGCGCGACTACTACGCCCTCGCCGGGATCTTCTACAGCACGACGATGCTGCCCGGAGTCGCCCATCAGCGCGAAAGCGGCGGCGGCGGGTACGTGAACCCGACCAAGCTCCAGATTCTGCCGACGCCAGCCGGGCGGCCAGTCGCGGGCGAAAGCGGCACGCATTCGATGTACGACTACCAGGACCGCTGGCGCACCGGCGAACG
>DASRJB010000286.1:0-7089 GCA_035649715.1 Pirellulaceae bacterium | reverse complement strand
ACCTGCTGCCGGCGCCGATGATGAACATCATCAACGGTGGTGCGCACGCCGACAATTCGATCGACTTGCAGCAGTTCATGGTCATGCCGCTGGGCTTTCAGCGGTTCAGCGACGCCCTGCGGTGCGGCGTTGAGGTCTTCCATCACCTGAAGAAGGTGCTGCACGAGCGGAAGCTCAACACGGCCGTCGGCGACGAGGGCGGCTTCGCGCCCGATCTGAAGAGCAACCGCGAGGCCCTGGACCTGATCCTGACGGCCATCGAGAAGTCGGGTTACCGGGCGGGCGAGCAGGTTCGCATCGCCCTCGACGCGGCGGCCACCGAGTTCTACGACGAAAAAAAGAGGACCTACAACATCGACGGCAAGGATGTCACCGGCGAGCAGCTCATCGATATCTGGGCCGAGTGGTGCGCGAACTACCCGATCATTTCCATCGAGGACGGCTGCGCCGAAGACGATTGGGAGAGTTGGAAAAAGCTCACGCAGCGGCTGGGCAGCAAGATTCAGCTCGTTGGAGATGATCTGTTCGTCACGAACACGGAACGACTGGAGCGTGGGATCAGGGAAGGCATCGCCAACAGCATCCTGATCAAGGTGAACCAGATCGGCACGCTCACCGAGACGATTTCGGCGATCCACCTGGCCCACCGCAACGGCTACACGAGCATCAGCAGCCACCGCAGCGGCGAGACCGAGGACGCGACGATCGCCGACCTGGCCGTCGCCCTGGGCACCGGGCAGATCAAGACCGGCAGTGCCAGCCGCACCGACCGGATGGCGAAGTACAACCAGCTATTGCGGATCGAGGAAGAGCTCGATACGGCCGCGCTGTATGGCGGGCCGCTGCTATTGTCGCGGCGGAAGTGATCAGCCGATTTGCTGCGACCGCCCGGAAGCAAGGAAATCCGGGTGGGCCTCGCTGGGCATGAACTTTCGCTGCCCGTCACCGACGGCGGCCAGTTGCAGCCGGTTCTGCATGGCCCGCAGCCGCCGGCAGACGACGTTTTCCGGACTGTCCAGGTTGGCAATCTCGACGGCCGCCTCGCTGACCAGTTCCTGGATGTCTTCGATCAAACGCTGCGAATTCATGAGATATCGCTGGTTTGTGTGTTCAACCCGTGCGTTGTTTCCCACGGCCTGCTGCCAGGCTCGGCAGCTGGGTCTGGCTGGCCACGAATTTCCGAAGCGGCTTTTGCCCCGCCTCTTCGTACGCTGACAGCTGCCCCTCCAATCGCTCGAGCTCGGCAGGTGAAAGGGACAGCTCGACCTCGGGCGTCACATCCCACCGCCACCAGTCCTTGACCAGGCGGCGGATGCCTTCGGCGTCGTAATGGTTGCCTTCCCACCAGAAGGACCGACAGCCCGCGCGGATGACTTCGTCCAGCACGTCGCTCTCCGCCAGGTCGTAGAGACTGGCGATTTCGCCGACGGTGGAATGGAAGTCAGTCGCAGGAGCGTTCATGGCAGTCCCGCAAGTAGGCCCTTCTGCCGGAAGGGGCCTCCAGGGAAGCGCAGCGACCAGGGGACGTCACCTCACCGCGCGGCCCAGGTCCCGCCCGGCAGGCGGGACCTACAACAGGAAGCGGCAATCCACCTGCTAGCATGCCACCCGCTAGCACAAAAAGCAACCCACGGGAAAGGGCGGGCCCGGCTGCCGGCTGGATTTCGGCGTTACTTTCGGAATTGCCGAATCTCGTCCACGGTCGCCTGCCAATCGCCGCGGAAACGGATCGCCCGGTCATCGACATAGACCAGGGCCGGCGGCTTGTAGTCGCAGATGTCGTCCACCTGGATGTCGTTCCTCGCCAGCCAGAGCTCGACCGCCCGCCGGCCTTCGGGCGTGCGGCAGCGGGCCGAATAGACGACCACCCGATAATGCTCCCGCAAGCGAGCGATCGCCTCGCGCGTGCCGTGGATCGGCGGATCGGGAATGACCTCCGCCCCGCGCCAGCCCGACCGGTACGAGTGCAAAACCCCGTCGAAGTCGAGGCACACCGTCCGCGGCTGCCGCGAGATGCCGAGGCTCTCGAGCAGCGCCACGGGCGCCAGCCGCGTGGCGAGAATCCGGTCGATCGCGTCGTGCCCTTCCAGCCAAAGCGGCTCGGCGTATGGCTCGTCGTTCCAGACGCGGGTGTAGTGCGGCCGCGAATGGTGACGGCCGGGCAGCCGCAGCCAGTCGCCGTAGCGGTCCCAGGTGGGCGAATCGGGAAAGACCTCGGGCTTCCGCTCCAGCCCGCGGCGTTCGTAGTCGGCCACCAGCCGCTTGCCGAACTGATGGACACTGTCGGTGCTCATCGGCTCGGCGAACACGACGAGCAGGTGAAAGCCGCCGATGCCGTTGGAGTCGAGCAGCAGCGGATCGAGGCCGCGGTCGGCGAGCAGCTGCCGCCAGGCGCTGGCGGCGGCAAAGTTGCCCTCCGGCGAGACCGTGAGGTCGTCGTCGTAGTCGTGCCGGTCGATATCGATCGCCAGCCACCGCGACGTGAGGTCGCTGCCGGCGCTGTGCAGGCCCAGCTGGCCGGACGGCTGCTTTCGCCGGAAGTGTTTCACCAGCGATTCGGCGTCGAGAAAGACCTTGCCCCGCTCGTCCCGGAACGGGGCGGTGATAACGTGGGTCGTGTCGTCTCCCTTGCGGCGGACGTAGCGGCCCCAGACGTCGGTGCGGTTCACGAGGCGGGCCATCGTCCAGGCGGCGAGCTCGCCCGCCCGCTCGTGCCACTGACTCGCCAATCGCTCAAGGTGGTCCATAGGAATGCGTCAGCATTCGATCATAACTCGCCTTGGCAGAAACTGCTGTGACCTGCAACGATACCGCGGTCTCGTTAGCCAAAGGGACTTCATGTTGACCGTCAGCGCCATCACCGATCTGCACCGCGAATGCATCCGCCGCTGGCACGAGGGGCCCATCGACAATCCGTATGCGGATTTCCTGGCCGTCGTTTGCGAGCAGCTGAGCTTCAACTTCCGCCTCTGGCACGAGGAGGACAAGGCCCGCTCGCCGTCGGCCAGCGACGCCGAGATCGCAGCCGTCAAGCGGGCCATCGACAAGCTCAACCAGCAGCGCAACGACTGGATCGAGAAGCTCGACGACTGGATCACGGCGGAGCTGGAGCGCCGCGGCATTGCCGCCGCAACCTCCGCGCCGCAGAACACCGAGACGCTGGGCAGCACGATCGACCGGCTTTCGATCCTGGCCCTGCGGATTTATCACCTCGGCGAGCAGCGCGACCGCGCGGATGCCAGCCCGGACCACCGGCAGGCCGTCGAACGCAAGCTGGCGGTCGCGCTGGCGCAGCACGACGACCTGGCGAAATCCGCTCAGCAGCTCGCCGACGACTTGTTCGCCGGCCGCAAGCGGCACAAGACCTACCGCCAATTGAAAATGTACAACGACGCCACGCTCAATCCGTACTTGTATCAGGCGCGGCAGCAGACCGCGTGAGCGACTCTTGCGGCGGCAGCGCTAGCCGCATGTGCAAAAGCGGATAGGGCCGCCCCTGCTCGTCCACCGGAGAGCGGCCCTCGACGAGGAATCCGCACGACTCGTAGAAGCGGCGGGCGGCTTCGTTCTGCTCGTTGACGTCGGCGGTCAGCTCGCCGTAGAGCTGCTGAGCGTGGCGGACGAGCCGGCGGCCGCCGCCCTGGCGGTGGAATTCCGGTGCCAGGAACAGAGATTCCATCTTGTTCCCCGACATACCCATGAATCCCATCGCCGCGCCCGCATCGGAAGAGAGCACCCAGATATCGGGCCCGCTGGATGTGAGGTATTGCCGGACTAGCGGGATGATCGACTGGATGTCGGCCTCGGATACGAACGAATGCGTCGCCCGCACCGACCGCAGCCAGATATCGAGCAGCACTTCGCCGTCTGTCGGAGCCACCCGCCGGATGTTCATCGAGTCACTTGCTCGGCGGGAGCGCCGCCAGAAAGGCCGCCAGGGCGGCTTCATACTCTGCGGGCTCCAGGTCGTTGTGCCCGGCGCCGGAGATGGAGAAGAATTGCTTGGGCTGGCAGGGCGCCGCGGCAAACAGCCGCTGGCCCAGTTCGTAGGGAATCAATTCATCGGCCGTGCCGTGGCTCTGCAGTAGCGGCCCCTTGTAGCGGCTGATCTTGGTCAGCGAGTCGTAGCGGTTCTTCATGAGCAGCCGCACCGGCAAGAACCAGTAGATGCGGGCCGCGGCGTCGGGCATCGAGGTGGTCGTGTTTTGCAGGATGATCGCGCGGGCCCCGTTCCGTGCCGCCAGATCGACGGCCACGCAGCCGCCGAGCGAGCGCCCCATCAGGATAATGTCGGCAGGCGGGCGGCCGGTCCGCTGGGCCAGCCACTTTTGGGCGGCGTCGCCGTCAGCCAGGATCCCGGCCTCGACCGGCGAACCGGCGCTTTTGCCGTAGCCGCGGTAGTCGAAGGCAAACACGGTCAGCTGGTGGTTGTCGCGCAGATCCTTCAAATACGGCCCCAGGAATCCGATGCAGTCGCCGTTGCCGTGCAAGTACAGCAGCACGCCCCGCGGAGCGGGATGCTCAACTAGCCAGCCGTGCAGCTTTGTGCCGTCGGCCGAGGCGAACTCCACGTCCTCGTGCGGCAGATACGTCGCCTCCCAATCGCCGCGCGGATCGGGAAACCGCGGCGCGGGGTAAAGCAGCGTGTTTTCCAGGAGCAGCAGCACGAGCAGCAAGGCCACGTAAACGAATGCCGCCCCTCGCAGGACCCGCAGGCCCAATCGGCCCAGTCGCGTCATGATCGGCTTGGCGGCCACAAGCTTGTTATACCCGCGTCACCACAAAAGTTCCGCGTTTGTGCCCGAAAAGCAAGCCGGCCCGGCGATGCTGCATCGCCGGGCCGGGGTGATTCGAGTTTGCGCTCGACGCCTAGAAATTGTAGCTCGGATTCTCGGAATTGAAATCGGCGTCCTGCAACAGCGGGCTGCCGACGAGGCCGAGCTTGACGTCGAGGTAGGTGTATTCCTCGAGCACCGGCAACTCTTCTCCGGTCTTTACCGGCCAATAAAAGGCCGCATACCGCAGAGGAATCTTCATCTGATCGTCGATGAAAATCTCAGCTTTGTGGAACTCGAAGTGCGGGCGCTGCGTCGGATGGATCACGCGGAGCACCGTGCAGAGGCGGCCGTTGATCTTCGCGCCGGGCGTAAAGGTCACCTCGCACTCGCCGTACTTTTTCTCACGCTCGCCGCGCTCGATCAGCTTGGTGACGAGGTTCTCGATGCCGACGTCGTAGATCGGGTGCAGCTGGCCGCGCATCGCCAGGGCGCTGTCGGGATCGAGCCAGACGGTGGGCAAGAGCTTGCCCTTCAGGCCGCCTTCGTGGGCCCGCAACTTGTTGTTGTTCTGGCCCTCGACCCAGACAACTTCGCGGCCGGCGATGTCGGCCGGCTTGACGAATTTGAGATACACGCTGAGCGGCTTGTCGAGCTTGCCGTCCACGACCTTGCGGTTGCGAATCTTGGCCTGCATAAATTCGTATTCGCCGAGCACACCCTTGATCCGCTCACGCTTGACGATCGTCGCCGTGTAATCGACGATGTCCCGCTGGATCAGTGTGACCGCGTCGCGGGCCATGTCGAGCGCCGGGTCGAGCGGATGCCGCTCGGCCATTGGCACGGCGGGCACGTCGTTCGCCTTCGAAACGCGATAGACGGGCTCCTTCAGACCGTCCTGAGCGGACAGCCCGCCCGCCAGGCAGGACGCACCGCTCGCAGCCAGCGCTTGCAAAAATGTCCGGCGGCCCCAATGATTTCCTTGCATCGGCTCGCTTCCCCTCCGAGTGTGACGGTTCCGCCTTTCGCTGGGCCGCGGCAACCGTCGGTGTCGTCCCTGAAACTGGTGTGGCGCGACTGCAAACAGCGGGCCGCGGCTGCGGCGGCAGCCGGCGTTCACCCTTAAGTCGTTTCGGGCACGGGATTTATGATGTGGCCGATGCGACTCAAGAGCTACCTCGCCATGGCAGTTATTGCTACTATCGCCCTCCAGCCGAAGTGGATATTACAAAACCAGAGACGTAATTCGCCGTCCCATCCGCCCGTAAATCCTGTGTAATCACCCAGCTTTGCCAATCGGGGCATTGTACGCCCCGACGCCCGACCGCCGCGAGACCAGAATAGGGTTCCCTTGAAGATTTTGCTCTACGAACATGTCACCGGCGGGGGCGGCTGGCAGGATGATCCATTTCGACCGCCGAGCGGCCCGCTGCTGACGGAGGGGCGGGCGATGGTGCAGGCCATCGCTGCGGATCTGGCCGCGATCGAAGGCGTCGAGGTCTGCACCAGTCGCGATTCCCGCCTGCCAGAGTTGCACCCGGCGGGCTGTAGCGTTATGGCGCTCGACAGCGATTCGGCGACGCGCGAGTGGCTTCAGCAATCCTGTACCGCCGCGGACTGGACGCTGCTGATCGCGCCCGAAACCGGCGGCTCGCTATTGGCTCGCTGCCAACTGGTGGAAGCCGCTGGAGGCCGGCTGCTTTCGCCTTCTTCGGCCGTCGTGGAGATTGCCGGCGACAAGCAAACGACCGCGGAGCTGCTGGAGAGCAAGGGAATACCGGTTCCGCGCGGCTGCGTCATCAATAGCGCGGAGGAACTGGCCGCACAAACCGCCCGGCTGCCGGCGGTCATCAAGCCGCGCGTCGGGTGCGGCTCGGTGGGCGTGCGCGTGCTGAAATCGAACCCCGATTTGGCGAGTCTAGGGATTAGCAAGCCACAGCGGCTCGAAGAGTATGTGCCTGGCCTGGCGGCCAGCGTCAGCGTGCTGGCAGGGCCCAAGGGCCTGGTTTCACTGCCGGCCTGCGGGCAGCGGTTGAGCCAGGACGGACTCTATACGTATCTCGGCGGCCGGCTGCCGCTGTCGGAGGCCCTGTCGGCCCGCGCCCGCCGCCTGGCGGAAGCGGCGGTCAGCGCCTTGCCGCCGGCGACCGGCTACTTGGGTGTGGATGTAATCTTGGGAGCGGCTGGCAATGGTGACCGCGTAATCGAAATTAACCCGCGACTGACCACTTCGTATGTCGGCCTGCGGGCGTTTGCAAAATGCAACCTGGCCGCCGCGATGCTCGCCGTCGCCGAAGGCCGCGAACCGGATTTG
>DASRJB010000285.1:0-3259 GCA_035649715.1 Pirellulaceae bacterium | reverse complement strand
CGACGGGCTGCGCTGCGACATGGCGATGCTGATGTGCAACGACATCTTCGCCCGCACCTGGGGCGGGACGCCGCCGGCCGAGGAGTACTGGCCGCCGCTGATCGCGCGGGTGAAGGCAGCGTACCCGGAGTTCCTCTTCATCGCCGAGGCCTACTGGGACATGGAGTGGACGCTCCAGCAGCAGGGCTTCGACTACGCCTACGACAAGCGGCTCTACGACCGCCTCCGCGAGCACCACGCCAAACCCGTTCGCGAGCATTTTCTCGCCGGCCTCGACTATCAGGACAAGCTGGCCCGCTTCCTGGAAAACCACGACGAGCCGCGAGCCGCCGCGACGTTCCCGCCCGGCGTTCACGAAGCCGCGGCCGTGCTCACGTTTCTCTCGCCCGGTTTGCGTTTCCTTCACCAGGGACAGTTGGAGGGCCGCACCAAGCGCATCTCCCCTCATCTCGGTCGCGGACCCAACGAACCCACCAACGCAGCCATCCAGCAGTTCTATCAGCGACTGCTAACGATTCTGAAGCAGCCCGTGCTCCGTGACGGCGCCTGGCAACTGCTCGAATGCACGCCCGGCTGGGATGGCAACTGGACACAAGACAACCTGATTGCCTTCGCCTGGCAGCGCGACACGGGCGAGCGGCTGATCGTCGCCGTCAACTATTCGCCAAACCAAAGCCAGGGCCACGTCCGATTGCCCTTGGCCGACCTGGCCGGCAAGCCGTGGCGACTGCACGACCAGGTGAGCGGCGCCAACTACGATTGGAATGGCGACGATCTGGTCGGTCGCGGCCTCTACCTGGACCTGACGCCCTGGCAAGCAGCCGTCCTCGAGCCCCGCCTTTCCTGATTTCGCGATTTCTGCCATGAACCAATTGCGGGCCGAGCTGGGCTGGATCACGGACCGCTGCCGCCGCAGGTTTCGTAGCGCGCAGGCGCTGTCGCTGGCATTCAAGGCGCTCAACCTGGCGCTGTTGGCTCCACTATCGGCCGCCATATTGCATTTTTGTTTGTCGCGATGGGGACGGGCTTCTGTCGGAAACTTCGAGCTGATCGCGTTTTTCGTTTCGCCCGTCGGCATTGCCGCGCTCCTGGGCGTCGGCGCAGTGCTGCTGGCCACACTCTACCTGGAGCTCTCCGGGCTGATCCGCGTGCTGGCCGACGGCCGGCTGCACTGGTGGCAGGCATTCAAAAGCTCCACCGGCCTGCTGCACCGGCTGATCGAGCTGGGTCTGCGGCAACTGGCCCTGTATCTGGCGCTGGCGCTCCCGTTCTTGGCGGGCATCGGTCTGGTCTATTGGCTGCTGTGGCACGGCAAGGACTTGAACGGGCTCATCATCCTCAAGCCGCCGGTTTTCTGGCTGGGTGCGGGGCTGGCAGGGGCCATCGCGGTGGCCTACCTCTTGCTCGCGCTGCGCTGCTTCCTGCAGCGGATTTACGCCGTCCCGATTCTTACCTTTGAATCCAAGACGAGTCCGCGCGAGGCCCTGGAGTCCAGCATCGAACGATCGCGCGGCCGATTGTTCCGCACCCTCAGCGTGATCGCCGCCTGGGCGGCGATCAGCAGCATTGTGACAATCGCTCTATTGGGTCTGCTCGACTGGGCATTGCTGCGGCTGATCGGACGGGGCGGCTCATCGCTGTCGATGGCGGCGGTCGTGACCGGAACGGCGCTGGCGATCCACACAGTCGCGGCCATGCTTCTGAGTGTGGTGGCCAACGTGACATTTGCCGCAACGCTGCTGTCGCTATACCGACAGGTAGCGCCGGATCAGACGTTGGGCGACGATCTCGAGCAACCACAACCATCGCCCAAGTCGCTCGGCTGGATGGTCGGCGGCGTGCTGCTGGTGCTGGCCGGAGCCAGTGTGATCGCCGGCTATCTGGCGATTCGCGATCTGAAATTGAACGAGAGCCTGGAGATCACCGCCCATCGCGCGGGCGCGGCCGGTGCGCCTGAAAACACCGTCGCAGCCTTGAAACAGGCCATCGTCGATCGAGCCGACTGGGCCGAGATCGACGTACAGCTTACCGCCGACAAGGCGCTGGTCGTCATGCACGACATCGACCTGGCTCGCGTCGGTGGCGGCAACCGGCGCGTCGATCAGGCAACGCTGGCGGAGATCCAGGCCCTCGACGTTGGCGCCTCCTTTGGGCCAAACTTCGCGGGTGAGCGGATTCCGACGCTCGGTGACATCCTCGCCGCCGCCAAGGGCAAGATTCGCCTGAACGTCGAGCTCAAGCCGCACGGCAAATCCGACGCCGACGAGCTCACTCGGCGGACCATCGAAGAACTGCATAGCGCCGACATGGTCCCCAACTGCCGGCTCTGCTCCCAGTCCTACGAGAGCCTGCAACTGGCCCGCCAAATCGAGCCGCGGCTGCCGGTCGGTTACATCGTCGCTACGTCGGTCGGCGACATCGCCAAACTGGACGTGGACTTCCTCATGGTCAAGGGCAGCCTCGTCACGCGCCAACTCGTCGATCGAGCGCGGCTCCGCAACATCGCCGTGCATGCCTGGACGGTCAACGATCCGGCAGAAGTCGGTCCACTACTCGACGCCGGCGTTGCCAATCTGATCACCGACAAGCCAGCACCCATACGAGCCGAGTTCGATGAAATTCGCGCGCTGGACGTTGCTCCGCGATTAATCCTGCGCACGCGCCATTCGCTTTCAAATTAGTCACGCGTGTGTTGCCAATATGAGCGCTGCGAAACAGCGCCGCCAGCGGAAACGAGCGGCGCGACCCCGGCATCGGCTCTCCCCAAAGGTCCGTTCGCATCTCCTCAATTTAGCCGACCTCGGCCCCAAAGCCGCGACCAGTGGTCGCGGCTTTGAGGGTGGGGCAAGAAGTCTCGCTCTTCGGGGCGGGGGGCGGCGGACCAGACTAGTCCATTCGGCTAGCGGCCCCGAAAAAAACTTAGGGCGCGGGGCGGGGGCGGAAGTGCAGGCGGGGAAGGAGCTTGCGCCGCACGCGATCGACGCAAGTTGGCATGTAGTGAACTAAATGTGTACAAGTTGCTTGGCAGACTCGAGTCTGGGTGAGAGAGTGTGGCGGCCGGTGGCCGGTGGTCGGTGGTCGCGCGGGCGCCCCGCGGCAGGCCCGGAGGGCCGGCAGGTAATAGCCCCGGCCGTCAGGCCGGGGATGGCGAGAGGGAAACTCGATTCGTGCGAGGCCCGGAGGGCCGGCACCTCGGCGTGGGTGGCACTGGCGTCCTCGCCAGTGTCCGCCTCGCCATTTTCGGTAGCGGTGGCCCGGC
>DASRJB010000284.1:0-3794 GCA_035649715.1 Pirellulaceae bacterium | reverse complement strand
TTACGGCTCGACAGGAGCCTCGTCGAGGCAGCACGCCCACGCAAGCGTGGGACGTGGCACCCGTGAGACGCCGGACCCACGATAAGGAGCATACTCCATGAACGACAAGCTCACCGGCCAGGGAATCACGTTTGACGATGTGCTGCTCGCACCGCGGTATAGCGAGGTCGTGCCCAGCGAAGTCGGCGTGAGCACGCTGCTGACAAAGCGCATCCCGCTCAACATCCCCATGCTCAGCTCGCCGATGGACACGGTGACCGAGCACGAGATGGCGATCGCCCTGGCCAAGGAAGGGGGCCTGGGGATCATCCACAAGAACATGACCGTCGAGCTCCAGACCGAAGAGGTGAACAAGGTCAAGCGGTCGGCTAACGGCATCATCCTCGACCCCGAGACGCTGCGGCCCGACGAGCCGGTCAGCCGGGCCCAGGAGCTGATGAAAAAGAAGAACGTCAGCGGGTTTCCGATCACCGATGCTAGCGGCAAGCTGGTCGGCATCCTCACACGGCGCGATCTGCGGTTTCTGGAGAACGGCAGCCAGCCGATCCGCGAGGTGATGACCAAGGACAACCTGGTGACAGCTAAGGGGACTGTGACCCTTGAGGAAGCTGAGAAGATTTTGACGGCTAAAAAGGTCGAGAAACTGCTGCTGGTTGACGATACAAGTTGCCTGACCGGCATGATCACCATCCGCGACATCGACATGATGAAGCGGTTCCCCAGTGCTTGCATGGACAAGCAAGGGCGGCTGCGGGTCGGGGCGGCGATCGGAGTTTACGACTTCGAGCGGGCCGCGAGCCTGATTCAGACCGGGGTGGACGTGCTGGTGGTCGATTCGGCCCACGGGCACAGCAAGAACGTGATCGAGACGGTCAAGCAGCTGAAGAAGCGGTCCGAGATCGACGTCGTGGCAGGGAACGTGGCGACCCGCGAGGGCTGCCGCGATCTGATCGCCGCGGGGGCCGACGCGGTGAAGGTCGGGATCGGGCCGGGATCGATCTGCACGACCCGCGTGATCAGCGGCGTGGGCGTGCCGCAGATCTCGGCCGTGCACGAAGCGACGCAGGCCGCGAAAGCGAGCGGTACGCCGATCGTCGCCGACGGCGGCATTCGCTATTCGGGCGACATGACGAAAGCCATCGCCGCCGGGGCGCACTGCGTGATGATCGGCGGCTTGTTTGCGGGCCTGGCCGAAAGTCCGGGCAAAACGATTTTGTACCAGGGCCGCACGTTCAAGGCGTATCGCGGAATGGGCAGCCTGGGCGCGATGGTGAAGGGATCGAGCGAAAGGTACAGGCAGGCCGGCAGCGAGGGGGGAACCGGAAAGCTGGTGCCGGAGGGAGTCGAAGGCCGCGTGCCCTTCAAAGGGCCGCTCTCCGACTTCGTCTATCAGCTGGTCGGGGGCTTGCGGGCCGGCATGGGTTACTGCGGAACCAAAACGATCGAAGAGCTGCGTACGGATACGCGGTTCATTCAAGTCTCGGCCGCCAGCGTGCGGGAGAGCCACCCCCATGACATTGCGATCACGCAGGAAGCACCGAATTACAGCCCCGAGTATCACGACGGGAAGGGCGGCGACTGAGCAAGAGCCAGGGGCCCGGGGCCAGGGGCCAGGAGCCAGGGGCCAGGAGCCAGTGGAATTCGGTCCTGCCGCATTCCGCATTCCGCATTCCGCATTCCGCATTCTGACCGCCGCTTACCTCCTCCTCCTGGCAGCCATCGCCCACGGCGAAGAGCCCCGGCCCTTTGTGGCCGACGTCATGGCGCGGCCCATTGGCGAGGCGGCCGATGCGCCGCTGCGTTGGAAGGCCAAAAATGTTGGCGTGGCCATGGACGGCGAGGCGCTGCCGGCGGTGCCGATTCACGGCGCACAGCCGGTTCGGACGGCCGCCTTCTCGACATCGACGACGCGCTCGAACTGGAACATTACGCGGATCGATCCCAGCGTGCGGCCGGCGCAAGCCATCAGCGATCCGTTCCGGGATCCGTTCGGCGACCGGAAGTCCGGACAGTCCGCCGCCGGTCATACCGCGCAGCCCGCCGCCGGTCATACCGAGCCGCTGCTCCTGCAGCCGACACAGGCCGAGGCATCGGTCGAGGAATTGCCGCCGCCCAAGGCCATTGGCGGGCCCGCGCCGCGAGTCGCGACGCAGCCCAGCCCGCTCATCTCGCGGACGCAGGAGCCGGCCCCGATGCCGCCCGCCGCCGCCCCGCCGATTCCCGGCGAGGCCGCGCCGGCGCCCGGTCCGGCATTGGAATCCGCGCCGAGCGGAGCCCCGTGCGACAAGGTCTACAACGAACGCAATTGCTGCGACACGCTGGCCGGCTGCAAGGTCTTCCGCGACGACCTGCTCTCCGACACGATCCGCCATATCTCGCTCGACATCACGCCGCGGTTCAGCCCCGACCTCACGCCCGAGGAAGACCTGGCCGAGCGGACCGACAAGCTCCGGCTGGCCGAGAGCATCACTTGGCGCAATCGCACGGGACAGGTCGTGGCAACGGGCAAGATGGTCGACCTCGCCAATAACGTCGTCATCATCGCCGACGACACCGGCCGCGAAGTCGCCCGCCTGCTGCTGCAGGACCTGGGCGAAGCCGAATTGTGCTACGTCACCGCCTACTGGAGGCTGCCGACCGAGTGCGGCCTGGGCGGCCTGCGGGTGGCGCAGCGCCAGTGGATTCCCAGTGCGTACCTGTGGACGGCGTCGGCCCTGTGCCACAAGCCGCTGTACTTCGAAGAAGTCCAGTTGGAGCGTTACGGCCACACGGCCGGCCCGATTCGCGGGCCGTTCATCAGCGGCGCGCACTTCTTCCTGAATATCGCCGCCTTGCCGTACAAGATGGCGATCAACCCGCCGCACGAGTGCCAGTACGCCCTGGGCTATTACCGGCCCGGCAGCTGTGCCCCCTGGATGATCCCGCCGATTCCGCTCTCGCTCCGCGGCGCCGCCGCCGAGACCGGTGCGGTGCTGGGAGGAGTGTTCTTGATTCCGTAGGTGGTCGGTCGGTCGGTTAGTCGGTGGTCGGTTGGTCGGTAAGTCGGTGACATGAACACCGACCAACCGACCACCGACTAACTGGACTGGGAGCGATTGGCGCAGCAAACGGCGGAGCCGCAAGGTTCCGCCGTATTGCATTTCTTGGGGCGCTTCGCGAAACGAGCGGGCCGGCCCGGTGTTTCTTGGTTGACCCGAAATTGCCGCTGGCGCAAGATGAAGCTTCCTCTCCGAGGCATACCCCTAAGAGCCCGCCGAAAGCCCGCCCGCGATGCCGCTCGTCGCCCGCCATCTCGCTCTTGTCGCTGCGCTGGCCCTGTGCGCGCGCGGCGCATCGCTGGCAGCAGCCGACAGGTATGAAGCCTGGCTGGCGGACGGCACGAAGTTGAGCGGGCCGTTCATTCCGGCCTGGCCGGTGCCAGGATCGCCCTACCGGTTCGAAAGCCAGGACCTGCTCACCGCGAAGAACCCGCTGCGGCTGATGCGCGACCGCACGCTGAGCACAGTGCTGCGACCGCCGTTCGTGGTCCTGGCCAACGGCGATATCCTGTCGGGTGCGCCGGTCGCCTTGGAGCCGACTCAGGGCCGCCTCGCGCACGTGCAGCGCGTCAAGGTTCAGCTGGAGCCGCCGTTGCTGCCCGTCGTCGGCACGACGCTCGCCGTACGGGCCGACCGCATTGCCCGGGTCGTCCTGACCAGCGAAGCGGCCCGCGCCAACCCGCCGCCGGGAACGGTTGTGCTCGCCGATGGCCGCCGCCTCACCGCCCGCTCGCTTCGCTGGCGTGAGGGGGGCCT
>DASRJB010000283.1:0-6317 GCA_035649715.1 Pirellulaceae bacterium | reverse complement strand
CTGATGCTCGCCCAGCATCTGAATCTGGACGCCATCTACGCGAAGTCGTGGCTGAGCAGCCAGTTCGAAATAGTCCAGCGACTCGCCGCCAGTGCGGAGGCTCCCGCGCTGCCGGGAAGAGAAGTCATAGTCCACGCCGCGCTGCCAGAGCGAAGCCTGCAGCTCCGCCGCGCGGCGCGTTATCACCAGCCGCGGTTCGTCCAAAAGCACGCCCGAAACGACCGGTACGCCGGGCTTGATGATCCCTGCCTTTTCGCCGGCAATCTCGGCGAGCGTATGGCCCAGCTGCCGCATGTGGTCGAAGCTGATGCTGGTGATCAGGCAGACTATCGGCCGGCAGACGTTTGTCGAATCGAGCCGACCGCCCAGTCCGACTTCCAGCACCGCGGCGGCCACGTTTGCCCGGGCGAAATGCAGAAAGGCCATCGCAGTCGTGATTTCAAAGTACGTCGCGCCGGCCAGCGCCGGGTCGCCGGCTGCTTCGGATTCCAGCCACTCGACCGCCTGCTGCAACTCGGCCGCCAGTGCGACAAATGTCTCGCGCGGGCAATCGTGCCCGTCGATCGCCAGGCGTTCTTCCGTGCGGGCCAGATGAGGCGAAGTGTAGAGCCCCGTCCGCAGCCCAGCGGCCGAGAGCACGCTGGCGATCATCGCCGCCGTCGAGCCCTTGCCCTTGGTGCCGGCGATGTGGATCGCCTTCAGCCCGAGCTGCGGATCGCCCAGCAAGGCCATCAGCCGCCGCATCCGGTCGAGCTTGAATTCGGTCGAGCGGTAAGGAATGTTGGCCGTCCGCTCATAATTGATCCGCCCCAGCAGGAACTCCAGGGCCGAGGAATAGTCGCTGACGGCGAGCGAAGCTGGCATGGCTGGGCGCGGCGGGGGACGCGAAGCATGCCCCAGTGTATCGCGCGAGCCAGCGGCCCGGCAGCGAGCCTAGAACGACCGGAACGGCGCGGGGCTGGCGGCGCTGCGGCTGGGCGCCGCAGGGCTGGCGAGCGGCGGAGCGCCGGGCTGCGTCGAGACGCGGCTTTGCAGGCTGGCGATCTTGGCCTGGAGCTCCGGCAGGAAGCGGTTGCTGGCGTACGCCGCCTGATAGTTTTGCAGCGCCTGGGCCAGATCGCCCTGGTTCTCGCGCAGGCGGCCCAGCGCGGCCAGCGCCCGCCAGTTCCGCGAGTCGATTTGCAGCGCGCTGTGCAGCGACGCTTCCGCCTGCTGCGGCTGGTTGTATTCCTCGTGCAGCCGGGCGATCTCCACGCGGGCGTCGGCGCTGCCGGGGTTCGTCGTGGCCCAGCGGTTGAGCAGGGCGAAGGCGTCGCTGGTGCGGCCCGTCTCGGTCAGGAGCACCGCCAATCCGCGGTAGGCATCGACGTGATTGGGGTCGTAGGCCAGGGCCTGCTGATAGAGCGACTCGGCCTGGGTCAGCGAATTCTGGTCGCGATTGATCAGCCCCTCGCGGTGCTTCACGGCCGCGAGGTTATAGTGCGAATCCGGGTTCCGCGAGTCGACCGTCATCGCGGACTGGAATCGCTGAATCGCGACCGGATAGTTGCCTTGCTGGAAGTACCGCACACCATCGACGTTGCGGCCCGTTGAGACCATCCGGCAGCCGGCCGATGCGGCCAGCAGCGCAAACGCGACGGCGGCAAGAGAAGATGGAGATTTCACGGGGTGGGAGACTACCAAAGCAACCGCGCCGGCGACAAGATCGTCTGAACGTCATGACACTGCGTGGTGCTAGCGTTTAAGATGAATGGCCTGTGGATCGCACAGGCAACGGTCTTGGGGACTGCGATATGGGCAATCGGGCGGCGTTCACGCTGGTCGAGCTGCTGGTGGTCGTGGCGATCATCGGCCTGCTCGTGGCGCTGCTGCTGCCGGCGGTGCAGGCGGCTCGCGAGGCCGCCCGCCGCATGCAGTGCGCCAACCATCTGAAGCAACTCGCGCTGGCCCTGCACGGCTATCACGACACCTACCAGATCTTCCCGTTCGGCTCGTGGGCCGCCTGGGACAGCAGCAATCCGCCGCCTGCTCCCGCGCCGCGGACGGAAAGCAAGGGCTCGATGATCCACCTCGTGCTGCCTTACTACGAGCAGCAGAACACGCTGAGCCTGATCGACTTCTCGAAGGTCATCATCGAAGAGCAGACCGCGCCGGTGCACTTCAACAATGTGATCCGCAAGATTCGGATCAAGGCTCTGGTCTGTCCCAGCAGCGACTATCAAGGCCTGCATCCCACGAACCGCAACGCACTGTGCAGCTATGCCGGCTCGGCGGGGCCGAACGCCTTGAGCGCGAGCGGCAACGTCCGGGGCAATTGCACTTGCTATCACCCGTACAACCCGTTCGCGATTGCCAAGGTCCCGCACCTGGCGGCGAGCGGACCGTTTGGCCGCCACAATTCGACGCCCGGCGCCAGCTTTCCGCGGCGCGTGGCGACGCGGATTTCCGACGTTCAGGACGGCCTCTCCGCGACGATCTTCATCGGCGAGATGCGGCCGCGCTGCTCGTCGGTCGCCAATGCCGGCTGGGCCGATTCGAACAACGGCAGCGGCGTGATGACGACGATCGTGCCGATCAACTACGACTCGTGCGGTCCGCGGGCCCAGTGGCAAACCGTCGATGGCTGCCGGACGGACTGCAACGACACCGTCTCGCTGGGCTTCAAGTCGCTGCACGCCGGCGGCGCACAGTTCTGCTTCGGCGACGGCGGCGTGCGGTTTCTCAACCAGTCGATCGACCATTGGACGTATCAATACCTGGGCGGCGTGGCCGACGGCCAGCCCGCCGCGGTCCCGTAAGGCAGCAGGCACACTCCGTTTGCCGTCGAGCATGCATCGCGCTATTTGGCTCATCGCGTCCGTGTTGTTTGCCGGCTGCGGTCCCGGCCTCGTGCCGGTCGAAGGCCGAGTGCTGCTGGAGGATCAGCCGCTCGCCGACGCGCAGGTGCTGTTCCTGCCCAAATCCGGCGGCCGCCCCGCGACGGGCAAGACGAATGCCGAGGGCCAGTTCACGCTCACCACGAACCGGCCGAGCGACGGCGTCAGGCCGGGTGAATATCAGGTCGCGGTGACGGCCCTCCAGGTGCTCTACGTCCGGCCGACCGACGGCAGCGAGTACGCCGAGCAAAAAGTCTGGATCGCCCCGGAGCGCTACAGCAAGCCGGCCGAATCGGGTCTGGCCGCGACGATCAGCCCGGAGGCAAACCGGCCGACGTTCGAGCTCCGCGCGAAGTAGCCCGCGACCGGTGAATTGCTCTTCCGCCCACCCCGCGGCATGGCCTAGGATTCCCCTCGGCACTCGGAGCAGTGCCGCACGTGCTAGCACGCCGCGAGGCGGCCAAGGAGGGTTGGCATGAGCACGATTCTGGTGGAAGCCCGCCGCGACCCGCAGCCGGGCGAGCCGCTGGACTTGATCGCGCAGACGTGCCGTAGCTTGGGTCACGACGTCTTTCGCTGGCGGGGGCCGCAGTCGGGCCGTGTGCCCCACTGGCGATACCTGTTCCGCTGCGACCTGGCGATTCTCTGGAACGGCCTGAACCCGAAATACGATCGGGCGATGGCAACGCTGCGCCGCCGCGGCACGCCGCTGATCTTCACCGAGCTGGGCTGGTGGCCGCAGCGAGGCCACATCCAAATCGACCGGGCGGGGATCAACGCCAACGCGAGCTGGGCGGCCGAGCCGCTGACGAGCAGGCCGCTGACGCCACTGCCGGTGCGCGAACAAGGCGATCTGCTGGTCGTATTGCAGCTCGACCGCGATACGCAGATCACCCGGCTCTCGCCCTGGTTCGCGAACATGCAGCGCTTCATGGAGTTCATCTGCCAAAGCTCGGCGCTGAGCGTCCGCGTGCGGCACCATCCGCGCGAGCGGCCGCCGGAGGAGTTCATCGAGCGCGTCCGCCAGCTCGGCGGCACGTGGGACGAGAGCCCGACGCTGCGGGCCGCAATGAGCGGCGCGCGGGCCCTGGCCTGTGTCAACTCGTCGTGTGGCGTCGAGGCGCTCGGCAACGGGCTGCCGGTACTGTGCTATGGAAAGGCCATCTATCGCCATCCGGGCGCGGTGTACTGCCTGGATGACGATCCTGCGGCCACGCGGGCCGCGACCAAAACGCTCGCGGACGGCCGCTGCGATCTGTTTCGCGAGCCGGCGGCCGAAGTCGTCAGCCGGATTCTGTCGCACCAGTGGCCAGTTGCCGAAATCCCGCGGCAGTTGCCGCCGCTTGTCGAAGAGGCGTTGGCCGGCGCTGCCCGCGCTGAGCCGCGGCGAGCCAGTGGCTGGGCCGGCCTGGCGGCCAACGCCTGGCGGCGGGCGAGCGACGGCGTTGTCCGTTGGATGCGGGACTTGCCGCCCAAGGTTTTGCCCGCGCGGCCCGTGTTTTGAGACCGCCCGGAGGATGGCATGCCCAGAGCTCACACGCCCGCGTCCCGGCCGCTCATGGCGGCCGAAGCGCTCGAGAAACTGCTCGGCGAGTACGATTTCACCACGGTCCTCGACGTCGGCTGCGGGCCTGGTCGCCATTTGGAGCGCTTTCGATCGTCCGGCAAAACGGCGAGCGGCATCGACATCGTCGGCCTGGCCGAGGGCGTGATCGTCGCCGACTATCTGCGGCACGAATTCCAGCGGCCTTTCGATTGCCTTTGGCTGTCGCACGTGCTGGAGCACCAGCTCAACGTCAATTTCTTCCTCCGCAAGGTGTTTGCGGACCTGCGCGAGGGCGGCGTGCTGGCCGTGACCGTGCCGCCGCTCAAGCACGCAATCGTCGGCGGCCACGTCACGCTCTGGAATGCGGGCCTCGTGCTCTACAACCTCGTCCTCGCAGGCTTCGACTGCCGCCAGGCCCGCGTCAAGCAGTACGGCTACAACATCAGCGTCGTCACGCCCAAGATTCCCGCGGCGATTCCGTATCGCGAGCTGCACTACGACGAGGGCGACATCGATTTGCTCGCCCCGTTTTTCCCCCAGCATCCACGGCTGCCGATCCGCCAGGGATTTTGCGGTGATATCCGGCAACTGCAGTGGGACGGCGACGAGCTGGTGCTCGCGCCGCCTCGATCGATCGCCCGGCGGATTCGCGGCTTCTTCTCCGGACGCCTTGCCGGTTAGGTCATCGCACCAGGAAATCTCTCGATGAGCGGACTTACTCAGCTGCTGCGGCGCGTCACCGGCGGCAGGTGGCCGCGCCGCCGCGCCATGCGCGATGGCCGGCCGCACTTCGATTGCTGGGAACAACTGGGCATAGCTCCCGGAGTCACGGCGGATACTTCGCAATCGCGAGCGGCCGACGAGTTGCACATCGACCAGTTTCGCGCCGCGCCTTGCTACCTGAATCGACTCGATCACTTGCATCACGCCTTGGAGCTCGCTCCGGCGGACGGGTACATCCTGGAATTCGGCGTCTATCGCGGCGGCTCGCTGAATTGGCTGGCCCGCTGGGCCGAGCAACGCCGCCAGCCGCGGGTTTTTGGCTTCGACTCGTTCGAGGGCCTGCCCGAAGCGTGGGTCCGCACCAAGAGCGGCGAAAGCTACGCCCGCGGCCACTTCGCGCTCGAGCGGCTGCCGGCGGTCCTGCCGAACGCCCTACTCGTTCCGGGTTTCTTCGACGCCACGCTGCCCGGCTGGCGCGCTGCACACGCCGGGCCGGTGGCCCTGCTCCACAACGACTCCGATCTCTACTGCTCGACGATCGACACGCTCACGCAACTCAACGACCGCATCGTCCCGGGCACGATCATCGTGTTCGACGAATTGTGCGACTGGCGCAACTCCGGCGTGTACGACGCCTGGGAAGAGGGCGAGTGGCGGGCCCTCCGCGAGTGGATGGCCGCCCACGATCGGCGGATCGCCGTGCTCTCTCGTAATCAAGAGTTCGCTGCGGCGATCCGCGTGGTTCGGTAGATCGGTCGGTCGGTAAGTCGGTCGGTCGGTGAGTCAGTGAGCACCACCAACCAACCGACTACCGATCAACCGACCGACCGGTCACGCCAGAATCTCGCTCACGACCCGCCCGCTGACGTCGGTCAGCCGGAAGTCGCGGCCCTGGTAGCGGTAGGTGAACCGCTCGTGGTCGAGGCCGAGCAGGTAGAGCGCGGTGGCGTGCAGGTCGTGGACCTGGACGATGTTCTCGGCGGCGTGATAGCCCAGGTCGTCAGTGTTGCCAAACGTGAATCCCGGCTTGATGCCGCCGCCGGCCAGCCAGATCGAAAAGCCCTTCATGTGGTGATCGCGGCCCAGCTGCTCGCCCTTGCCGTCCTGGGCCATCGGCGTGCGGCCGAATTCGCCGCCCCAGATGACGAGCGTCTCGTCCAGCATCCCGCGCT
>DASRJB010000282.1:0-3429 GCA_035649715.1 Pirellulaceae bacterium | reverse complement strand
TCGCTCCCGGTGACCAAGGCGTCCTGAACCGCGATGGTCTTTCCCGTCGTGGCCGACGGGCTCTGGCTGTGAGCACTGGCGACGACGAGCGCCAGGAGGGCGAGGGAAACGACGATGAGGGATTTGCGAAACATCGGAACTCCTCCTGGATCATTTCAGATTTCAGATTGCAAAGACTCAAATCTGAAATCTGAAATCCTAAATCTGAAATCAGAACAACAGATTGGCCTCGACCCACTCCCACGCCTGGTGCAGCTTCGTCCAGAGCAGCGGGGCGCGGCCGCAATGGACGTCGGCGGTGACGGTCGCGCCGGGGCGCGGGCTCGTCAGCTCTTGGTCGGGCTGCACGCGAATCCGCACGATATTGCCCTGGTCCTCGTGCGGCTCGGCGGTGGGATTGATGTGGACGACCTTGCCGGTGTGGTTCTGGCCGGGGTCGGTCATCAGGATGAAATCGACGCCCAGGTCGGCGTTTGGATCGGACCGTTTCAGGACCTCCCGGGCCCGCCGGACGTGGTCCATATGCCGCTCGGGCATATTGATCTCCAGCTCGTAAGCCGTGTCTTCGGCGGCGATCGTCATCAACACCTGGCCCGTCTCGACGGGGCGGTTCTGCAGCAGCCGCTTGGCGTCCCAAGTCGTCACGCGGCCGGCGATCGGACTCTTGATCGTGAGCTGCTCCTCGCGCTTCTTGAGGAGCGCCAGCTGGTCTCGGAGGCTCTGCAGCTGGATCGTCAGATTGGCCTGGTCCGCCTGAATCTTCAATTTTTCGGCCGCGGTCATGGCCTGGCTGTTGAGCAGCTGCTTGTCAATCGACTGATACTGAGCGAGCGATCCACTGAGACGGCCTTCGACTTCATTGAGCTTGAGCTTCAGCTCCGCGTTGTGGAGCTGGATGACCGTTTCACCGGCCTGCACTGTGTCGCCGCTGCCCTTGAGGACGCCGATCACGTCGCCGGCAGACGGGGCGAACAGGTCCTGGCGGACCACCGGCTGCAGCGTCCCCTTGGCCCGCATGTCGAAGTCGCCCGGAATGGCCAGGCCCGCGACGAGCAGCACGAGCAGCCCGCCGGCGATCAGCACGGTCTTGGGCAGCTGGCGGCCCCGCACCAGCCACCGCGACTTGCCGATCGTCCGCCAGACCGGCATCAGAAACAGGCTGTTGTGGTCCAGGGCGTTGGTCAGGGCCCGGGCGCTGTGCTCATAGACCAGGTCCAGCCGCGGGGCCAGCACGTCGCGGGGAATTTCGCTTTCGATCTGCTCGATGATGAGTGCGCCGACGATTTGGCCGGTGTGGGCGTTCTCGACGGGCGTACCTTCGCCGCCGGGTTGCTGTTGCTGTTGCTGCTGAGCAGCTTCCGTGGGCTTGGGCTGCCGCAGCGGGATAACCGCCAGCGACTTGGTGTACGACTGATCGACGTATTCCTCGATCGCCTCTTCGATCTGCGGCGGCATGTCGTCGGTCGCGCCGGCGTACCACAGCGGCTCGCCCGAGGCGACGACCCGCGTCGCCAGCTTGCCCAGCAGCGTGACGACGTTGCTGCGGTTGTCGAGCGTGTCCTGCCCGCTGACCGCCTCGACCACGCACCTGCCGCCCTTGAGAATGCCCACCGTCACGCGGTCGCAGCCCATGAGCCGGCGGCCTTCGTTGACGATCGTGTAGGCGGTTTCGCGGACGTCGAGGCTTTCGTGGACCTGGCGGGCGAATTGATCCGCCTGCGACCAGAGCGAGTGGCGGTCGCCGAGATCGCGGAGCTTGCGGTTCTTGAACCACTCCGCGGTCAGCTCGCACATCTGCTTCATGAATTGCAGATAGCCGCGCTGCGTCTGAGGCTGCGTGTCGGACCGCTGGAAGATTTCGACGAGGCCTTCGACCTGGCTGTCGTGCCCTAGCGGATGAATGACGAGCAGGTGCCGCGTCGGGTTGCCGCCCATCCGCTCGTCTCCCGCTCCCGAGAGCGGCGGCACGAGCTGCGGCGTGCCGGTGGCTACGATGTAATCGAGCAGGCGGAAGTGCTTGCTGGCCTCGTCCGATTCCTTGTCGAGCAGCGTCGGGCTGATGTCGATCTGATAGGCCAGCTCGGGCTTCTTGGCTTCGCCGAGCACCCAGATCGCTCCGCCCTTGGCGGCCAGGGCCTGCACCACGCGCTGCAGGAAGGCCGAGTAAAACTCCTCCGGCTCCATCTCGCTCTTGGCGAGCTGGGCGATTTCGCCGACCAGGCCGCGAATCTGCTGCTTGGTCTTTTCGATGGTCTCGGAGCTGACCTGTCCGGAAGCCATAGCCGCGCCTTTTCGGTGGGATTGATCGCTGGGGGTTAGTTGCGAGCGGCAGGCTTCCAGGTGCCGGTTGTAGGGGACGCGCCGCGGGGCCGTTCAGGCGGCAATCTGCAATCTACGCGTGACGTAAATACCTTACAACGTTTTGGTTTAAGTCGCGCGGGCAATTCGCCGCGCGGTGCCCCAATACGGATGCAATCGGGTGGCCTATAGCGATTAGTCAAAGCTGGCGAATGTCTGCTGGCATGCTCGCCGAATTGGCAGCCGGGCCAGTGGCGGCAGGGTCTGACGCAAACGCCGTACCTTGGCTCTGGCGGACTTGGAAATCCAGGCCGGAGATTGCCGGTGGGGACAATAATCGCGGCAATTCCGCCGGCAAACTCCCTAGCGGTGGAGCGATCGGATCGGCCGCACCATGGGCCAGCCCATTGTGGATTCTTCAATTGCGGCGCTAGCGGCCCGGCCCTGTTGCCCGCACTCAACGGCATGTTGCAGGCGAGGTCCCGCCCGCGGGCGGGACCTCACAACTCCCTTCGTCCCACCGTGCGAATCAGCCGATGCTTTCGGCCAGCTCGTTCTTGAGGTCCGTGGCGGTGTCCTCATCGAAGTCGAAGAAGAACCAGTCGGAGTCGGAGCTGCCGGTGAGCATGTCGGCGTCGTGATCGCCGCCGACGAGCAGCTTGGGCCGCAGGCGATCGCGGTCGCGATCCAGCTCCCACTCGGTCACCAGCGCCAAGAGCATGTCGAGCTGATCGATGGGGTCGGCCGCTCCGCCCAGCGTGCCGGCGATGAGAATGTCATCGCCGCCGTTGCCGACGATCCGGTCCGTGCCCAAGCCGCCCACGAGAATATCGTGGTTGCTGCCGCCGGTGACGCGGTCGTCCCCGTCGCCGCCCAGCAAGACATTCGGCCCGCCGCCGCCGTTGATATCGTCGTTGCCCTCCTCAGCCGTGATGTAGGTCGGCAGATCGATGGTGCCGGCGATGGTCGCCTGATCGTCGCCGCCGCAGAGGATCATGGCGATCGAAGTCACACCCTCTGCGGGGTACTTCCGCGAAGAATTGGGAATGAATGTGGCGCGGACCGAAAACTCGTCCTTGCCCGGGCGACTGACCGAAATTCCGTCGGCTTCTTCGGTGCCGACGGCCTGCA
>DASRJB010000281.1:0-4467 GCA_035649715.1 Pirellulaceae bacterium | reverse complement strand
CCCGAACTTAGAAAACCCCTCGCTTACGCGCTTACGCTTCGGGTTGTTATCGCCGGCTGTCGTATTCGTGGACGAAGATGAACAGCGACAGACCGTCGTCGCGGCTGGACGAGCGGACGACGACGGTTCCGTGGACGCGGCCCTCGGCGTACTCGTAACTAAAGCCCTGCAGGCCGCGGCCGTCGCTTATCGAGCCGGCTCCGCCGACGCGATCGGCCAGCTTGGCGAGCGTGGCGCGAATGTGTTCGCGGTAGTCGGCCATGAATTGGCCCCGCAGCTTCGCCGGCAGATCGACCTGGCAATCGTACGAACGGATCGTGGCGTACATGTTCGACGAGCCACCGCCGCCCGACGAGTACGACGCCGGGCGATGCCCGATCTTCGCGCAGATCGTCCGGACGTCCTGAAAGTTGCCGATGGTGTCCGGAATCGTCGTGCGCTGGTAAGGCAAGCTCCGCTGATAGAGCAAGCCGGCCCACGCCAGAAACGCCGCCACCGCTGCCGTCAGCAAGAGCAGCTCGCGGATCGAAAACCGCCACCAAGCGCCTCTTCGGCGGGCAGGGGCGCTCTCGGAAGTTGCAGTCTGCTCAGCGCTCGTCCGCGTGCTCATAGATCACGATGCTCAGGTGCATTTCCTCGTCGGAGAGGTCCACGCGCTCGACGTGAAGAACGCCTCGCGTCTTGCCGCCCCGGTATCGATAGGTGAAGCCTTGCAGGTCGTCTTTCGTTTGTCCGTTGCGGAGTTCGCCGACCAGCGACCGGTGGTCCGTCTTGATCAGGCCAACGGCATCCTGGTGCAACCTGCGCATGAACTCTGGGCGGGACCGGCGGGGAAGGCCGAGCGTTCTTTCGGATACCCGGCAGTTCGCGTCCGAACCCTCATGGGTATGCGTGGTGCCATTGGTAACTAGGAGTTGCGGCGGCCGCGAATGCAACGGCGCACCCACCGCCCGCAGATATTCGGTCGTGCCGAACTCCTCGTACAGCCGCGACTTCACCAGCGGCACGCTTTGCCGATAGTAGGCCACGAAGACCGCCACCATCGCGCCGACCGCCGTAGTCAGCAGCAGCATTTCCCGAATCGAGAACCGCCACCAGGGCCTGGCCCTCGCCGGGAGCGCTGGGCCGGCCTGCAGAGAATCGGAGCGGTCGTTCACGAGCAGGAGTCTCGGCGGGCTGCGAAGGAAGTGCTTCAAGCCTATCGCAGATTGCCGGCCGATTCTGCCCCCTGCCAGGCGGCGACTTCCGAGAGGCCTTCGACGCTGGTCGCGATTTGCATTACCAGCTCCTCGGCCCGCGAGGCGGGAGCGCCTGTGTACTTCGCCAGGTGGATCATCGTCACCAGCTCGCGGACCCAGGCCAGCGTGCCGGTCAGCTCGGCGTGGAACTTGTCGCGGAGGGCCCGCAGCCGGGCGATGTTCGCCTGCCGCGCGCGATCGCGAGCGTGTGCCGCTGGCTGTGGTTCGCCATGCAAATCAGAGGCATATTCCGGCTGAGCCAGCAGGAGGTCGAGCTGGCGGATTTTCTCGGCCTGGGCGTGCCAGGCGGCCCGCAGCTCGGCGAAGCGATGCTGCTCGCGGGCCAGGACCGCGTCGGACCAGCCATCGAGACTTTGCAGGGCCAGATCGAGTTCGGCCTCGACCTGCTGGATGGCGGCAGTGAGCTCGTCGTAAGGCGGCGGCTTCGTTTCGGTGGGCACCGAATCAGCGCGCGGAGCAGCCGGCCGCAGGAGCAGCGGCAAATAGAGCGGCCAGAACGCGACGGCAGTCAGCGCCGCCAGCCATCGCTGGCGCTTTTCCACTGCCTCGAACGACAGGTACACGGCCACGGCGACGGCCGCGCCGATCACGCCGTAGAACAGCAGTGTCGTGGCGAGGTTCACGCGGCCCTCCGTCAAGCGCCGCAGGCTGCCTTCAACTCGGCCAGCTCCGACTCGACGCCGTCGTCTGCCCCGGTTTTGTCGGTGCAGCGATCCGGCTGCGGCCTGCCGGCCAGTTCCGCCAAGGCCTCGGCTTCCGCCTCCGTTTGTTCGACCTTGCGGCACATCCGCTCAAACTTGGCAAAAGCATCGTCGCCGATCGGGGCGGCGTTGAATTCGCGCAGCAGCCGCTGGCGAGCCTCGGCGGCCCGCTGGCGGGCGGCGAGCAGCGTGAGCTTCCGTTTGGCCTCGTCGGTCCGCAGCCGCAGCAGTTCGATCTCGCGGCGGAGCGTCTGTCCCGCGGCAGTGGCTTCGGCCAGCTGCCCGGCCAGCGCGACGACGACCGACTCGCGCTCGCGCTTCTGCCGCAAGGCCGCGCGGGCCGCAGCGTCGTCGCCCCGCTGCACGGCGGCGGCCGCCTGCTTGTGCCAGGCGGTCGCCGCGGCTTCTTCCTCGGCCAGTTGCCGCGCGAGCAGCTTCTCGTGGGCGACGACCTTGACGGCGTTCTCGAGCGCGGCCCGCAGAGACTCGTCCATCTCGCGGACGGCCTGCTTGAGGAGCAGCTCCGGGTCTTCATACCGCTCGATCAGCTCACTCAGATTGGCGGAAACGATGTCGGCCAGGCGGTTGAGCAGTCGCATGGGTTTCTCCAGGTTGGTTCGTCGAATCAGGCGCGTGCCAGGAAGACCCACAGCGTGTGGATCATCACGGGCGTCACTGCCGTGTAGCACGCCGCCCACGAGACGACGAGCCGCTGCAGAAAAGTCGCCCGGCGGGCGCGGCGCTCGGCCGGCAGCGTGTCGGCGTATCCGGCCAGCCCGCGATAGAGCGAGTACGTGCCGAACAGGCCGGCCAGAAACGGCAGGATCAATCCCAGCCAGAACGTCGCTTCCACCAGCGACGCGGGGACCGGGAAGATCACGATCGCCAAGCCTAGGGCCGCATAGATCGGCAGAATGCCGACCAGCGCGACAGCGGCAGTGGCTTTCGATTTGAGCGTCTGTACGACGACGTCGAGCATCGACATCCGCACACCGGCCAGCAGGCTGTAGAAGTACAGGCTCGGCAGGCAAATGCCCGATGCCGCAATTAGCCCCAGCGCATACGCGGCGATCAGCGCCGCGGCTGAGCCATCGAGCCAGCGGCCGAGCCGACCGGCAGGGGCGAACTGCTCGAACGCGGCGATCCGCGTCGCCTCGCCCGCGACGACGTCGTCGATCGCAAACAGCCGCGGCCACATTCCGGCCGCCGTGAAGACCAGCGCCAGCGCCACGCCGAAGAACACGAATCCGAGCAGCGAAATCGTCAGGAACTTGGGCACGAGCTGGGCTTGCAGCGCCGGCTGGCGGATCAGCCGCTCCAGGCTCTCGCGGCGCTTGAGGATCAGCTCCACCAGGTCGATCAGCCCGGTCCGCAGCGGCTCTTCGCCGGCCGGCTCGTCGGAGATTTCGAGCTCGGGACCACCGTCGCACGGCGAATTGGCTTCCGCAATGCGGTGCAGCCGGCTGCTCACTTGGACCGTTGTCATGGCAGGCGCCTCTAGCTGGTCACGGTGAATTGGAACAGGCCGAAGAAATAGAACAGCTCGCCGCCGATCGCGCCGACGAGCAACAGCCACCAGGTCGGCGGCACTTCGCGGTGCGGCTCCAGGCTCCGCATCACGCGGTGAAAGACGTCGATCATCGCCACGCCCACGCCGGCAAAGACGGTCAGGTTGACGGCGAGAATGAACGCCGGGTGCGGCACGGCGACCGAGAAGAACCAGTTGATCGGAATCGAGGCCAGCATCGCCAGGCCGCCCCAGCTGGTCGTGACCAGCGCCGCCAGCAGCGTGCTGCTGGCCGGCAGCCGCGAGCCGGTGAGGCTGTTGAGGATGTAGAGCGCGGGGAGCGGAATGCCCCACGCCAGACCGGCGGCGAGCGTGCAGGCCAGGCCTTTGTAGAGCACGTCGCCCGTGCCGCCCAACAGGCCCATCGTCATGCCGTAGGTCGTGGTGCCGAGGATCGCCGTGGCCATTAGCGAGAGCCAGACCCACCAGCGATAGCGCACCGAGCCGTCGTTCCAGGCCACGGCGAACTCTTCCGGCGTCCGCAGGGCTTGCCCGACGTGCGCAATTCCAGACCGCAGCTGGGCAGCGAGCATAACCGCCTCCGCGAGGAAATGCAGAATGCGGAATTCAGAATGCAGAAGGGGCAGTCTGAATCCGCGGCGGAGTTTCAACCGCAGGCTTGCTGGCGGATTAACGGGCCAAATATGGACGCTAGGCCGCGACCTTGCCTTCGACTAGCCGCACGGTGCGGTCGGCTTTGCTGGCGATCGCCTGGTCGTGGGTGACCATGACGATGGTCAGCCCCTGCTCGCGATTGAGCTTTTTCAAGAGAGTGAGGATTTCGCCACCGGTTTTCGAGTCGAGGTTGCCGGTGGGCTCGTCGGCGAGGAGCAGCTTGGGCTGGGCGATCAGGGCCCGGGCGATGGCGGTCCGCTGCATCTCGCCGCCGGAGAGCTCGCGCGGCTTGTGCGTCAGGCGGTGCGAGAGGCCGACGAGGTCC
>DASRJB010000280.1:0-5687 GCA_035649715.1 Pirellulaceae bacterium | reverse complement strand
TTCCTGCCTTCGACGACGCCCAATTGACGGCCAAAGTGCGGTTCGTCGGCAATCAGGTCTCTCCCGAGACCCGCTCCGTGCCGCTGGTTGCCGATCTGCCCAACACCGACGGCAGGCTGAAGCCGGGCTTATTCGTCTGGGCACTGGCGCCACTAGGCAACACCCGGCCCGCGCTGGTCGTCCCAGCGGGCGCGATCCTGCGGCACGAGAATCAGCCGTTCGTATTCGTGCCCGCCGGCGAACGCACCTACCGGCGCGTCGATGTCGAAGTCGGACTCGACGCTGGCGATCGCGTCGAAATTCTTTCCGGCCTGAAAGCCGGCGACTCCGTCATCGATCGCGGCGCGTTCTTCCTGAAATCGGAACTGCTGCTCGAACGAGAAGAATGACTCCGACTCCCGACTCCTGACTCCCGACGCCCGTGCTTACCGCCCTCATCGATCTGTCGCTCAACAACCGCTTCCTGGTGATTGCGCTGTTCTGCTTGCTGGCGATCGGCGGCGCGTATAGCGCCACGCAGATTCCGATCGACGCGGTGCCGGACATGACCAACACGCAGGTGCAAGTGCTGACCGAGGCGCCGGGCCTGTCGCCGATCGAGGTCGAACGGCTCGTCACCAACCGCGTTGAGAATGCGATGGCGGGACTGCCCGAGCTGACCGAGCTGCGCAGCACATCGAAGTTCGGCATCTCTGCGGTCACGCTCGTATTCCACGAAAACACCGACATCTACCGCGCCCGGCAGCTCGTCAACGAGCGCATCACGCAGGTCCAGGGCGAACTGCTGCCCGGCCATGGCCCGCCGGAGCTGGGCGTGCTGGCGACCGCGCTCGGCGAGGTGTTGCAGTTCGAGGTCCGCAGCCGCGGGCCCGGCGGGCGGCCGGTCCGCGACGCGATGGCCTTGCGGTCGATCCTCGAATGGCAAATCGCCCCGCAGCTCCGGCAAGTCCCCGGCATCACGGAGATCAACTCGATCGGCGGCTATTACCAGACGTTCGAAGTGCAGCTCGATCCCAATCGCATGGCCAGCCAGCGGATCGGACTGGAGGAAGTGCTCGCCGCCCTGCCCCGGAACAACGCCAGCTCCGGCGGCGGCTACATCGTCCACGAGGACGAGCAGCGGTTCATCCGCGTCGATGCCCTGCTGCGCGACATTGCGGAGATTGAGCAAGTCGTGGTCAAGAGCAGCGACGAGGGCGCGTCCCTGCGCGTCAAGGACGTCGCCGACGTGGTCGTCGCTCCGCTTACCCGGCAGGGCGCAGCCACGCGCGACGGCCGCGGTGAGATCGTCACCGGCATGGTCATCATGCTCCTCGGCGAGAACAGCCGCACGGTGGTGCACCGCGCGAAAGAGCGGCTGCGGGAGATTCAGGAAACGCTGCCGGCGGATGTCAAGCTGGAAATCCTCTACGATCGGGCCGACTTGATCCAGCGGACGTTGCACACGGTGGTGCACAACCTGCTTGAGGGCGGCGTGCTGGTGATTGTCGTGCTACTTGTGCTCTTGGGCAGTTGGCGGGCCGGCCTGATCGTGGCCCTGGCCATTCCGCTGGCGATGCTGTTTGCCTCCAACGTGATGCTGGCGACCGGAATCACCGCCAGCCTGATGAGCCTCGGGGCGATCGACTTCGGCCTGATCGTCGATAGCTCGGTCATCATGATCGAGAACTGCATCCGCCGCATTGCGCACAACGCGTCGGGACGATCGCACTGGCAGGTCGTCCGCGACGCCGCCCTCGAAGTCCGCCAGCCCACGATGTTCGGCGAATTGATCATCGCCGTCGTTTATCTGCCGATCCTCACGCTGCAAGGCACTGAGGGCAAACTCTTTCGCCCCATGGCTTTGACCGTGCTGTTCGCGCTGGCGGGCTCGATGCTGCTTTCGCTGACGCTGATGCCCGTGCTGGCCTATGCGGCGCTTCCGCGGCGGATGAACGAGCGCGAAGTCTGGCTGCTGCGGCTGGTGAAGCGGCTCTACCGGCCGCTGGTCGAATGGGCCTTGGCCTGGCCGGCGGCGACGGCACTGGCCGCGGTGCTGACGGTCGCCGCCAGCCTGCCCGTGGCGCTGCGACTGGGCGCCGAGTTCATGCCGAAGCTCGATGAAGGCGACATCTTGATCGAAGCCAATCGCCTGCCCAGCTCGACGCTGGAAGGCTCGGCGGCGATTTCGCGGCAGATCGAGGAGCTGCTGCTCAGATTCCCGGAAGTCAAAACCGTCTTTTGCAAGACGGGCCGGCCGGAGATCGCCAACGACTTGATGGGGGTACAGCAAACGGATGTCTGGGTCATGCTCAAGCCCGAAAAAGAGTGGCCGCGCCGTAAGACCCGCGACGAATTGATCGAGGAAATGGCGGCCGTGCTGAATGGCCAGGTTCCCGGCGCGGCGTTCGTTTTCACGCAGCCGATCGAGATGCGCGTCGATGAACTGGTGGCGGGCGTCAAAGCGGATGTAGCCGTGCTGCTGTACGGCGACGACTTGCAGATCCTGGCGGAGAAAGGGAAGGAAATCGAGCGCGTGCTGCGCGGCGTCCGCGGGGCCGTGGATGTCAAAGCCGATTACCAGGCCAACGTGAGCACTCTCTCGATCGTGCCGCGGCGCTCGCAATTGGCCCGCTACGGCCTCGACGCGCAGGCGATCCTCGATGCGGTCACTGCGGTGGGCGGCTACCAGGTCGGCCACATCTTCGAAGGCCGCGCCCGCTACCCGCTCATCGTGCGCTATCCGCTCTCCTGGCGCGAAGACGCGCAGCGGCTGGCCCAACTGCCGGTCCACATCCACGGCGAGCAGATCGTGCCGCTGGGGGAACTGGCCGAGATCGTGCTCGAAGAAACGCCGCCGGCCATCGAGCACGAGGCGGGCCGCCGCCGCACGTTCGTGCAGGCCAACGTCCGCGGCCGCGACGTGGCCAGCTTTGTCCAGGAGGCCCAGCAGCGCGTCAAGAGTCAGGTCAAGCTTCCGACTGGCTATCGGGTCGAGTGGGGCGGCGACTTCGAGAACCTCCGCTCGGCGAGCCTGCGCCTGGCGATCATCACGCCGCTGGTGCTCCTGCTCATCTTGCTGCTGCTCTTCACGAGCCTCCAATCAGCCCGGCTGGCGGCACTGATTTTCCTGGCCGTGCCGATGGCGGCCTCGGGCGGCATCTTCGCGCTCTGGCTCCGCGGCATGCCTTTCAGCATCTCCGCGGGCGTCGGATTCATAGCCCTGTTTGGCGTCGCCGTGCTCAACGGCCTGGTGTGGGTGAGCGGCGCGGAGCACCTGCGAGCCGCAGGCCGCGCCCCGCGCGATGCTGCCCAAGAGACGGCCGAGACGCGCCTGCGTCCGATCCTGATGACTGCCCTCGTCGCCAGCCTCGGCTTCCTGCCGATGGCCACTTCGACGACTGCCGGCGCAGAGATTCAACGGCCGCTGGCCACGGTCGTCATCGGCGGGCTGGTGACTTCGACGCTGCTGACGGCGCTAGTGATTCCCGCGATCTACGCGTGGTTCGCACCGCGGTCCCCTCTCCCTTTGGGAGAGGGTTAGGGTGAGGGTCGTCGTCAACGACCAAGAACACGGCAAAGATTAGGATGACGATTAAGATTAGGATTAGGATTAGCATCACAAACTCCTAATCTTAATCGTAATCCTTATCTTAATCCCGTTGCCTGCCCTCCCCGGCCTTCTCCCAGAGGGAGAAGAGCAGAGGGGACCTACCGAAACAGCGGCGTGCGGAAAGCCCCGTCGATCGGCTCGGGGCCGGGATTGAAACTACGGATGCGGCCCTTGGGCTCCAGCCCCTCGACCTTGATTGGCTCGTTGAGCTGGTCGATGGCGATGTTGCCCGCTTCGTCCCGGACTTCCAGCCGCAGGTAGATTTGCCGTGGGCTGCGGGGATCGAATTCCCACAGGTATTGCCCGCTGTTAGGCAGGCCGGCGGCGAGGGGAGCGAACGGCCCGTCGGCCCGCTCGCCGAGCGAGAGCGTGATCGGCCGGCTGCCGAGATTGGCGTCGGAGGCCTCCCAGCGAATATCGAGTTTCCCCGCCGCTGCGCCCTGACCATAGGCTGCTCTGGTCAGGCGGGCCGCGGGCCGCGTCAGGTCGACGCCGACCCAGATGTCCGCCGCTTCGCCCGGCCGCGGGCTGCTCGTTGCCAGGCCGTTGCGCCCGACGATCACGATCCGGAAGCCATAGATCGCTTCACTGTTCACTTCGACGTCGAACGGGCTTTGTTTGTCGGGATCAGCGCCCCACTTGACCCAGCTGCGGCCGCCGTCGGTCGTGCCCCACAACTCGACCGCCTGCAGGCCTTCCGGGCCCACGGTTTCGACGTCGTATTCCAGGCTGAAGCGCCGCGAGTTCGTCAGCCGCGGGCGCTGGCCATTAGGCGTTTGGACCGTCTCGGCTCCAGGCCCTTGTGGTGCGGGCATGACTTCTGGGCCCCTGGCCGGTGGAACGAGATGAGGCGCTGGCTGATCGTTGCCAAATTCCGGCAGCGATTGCGGCGCGGCGCTGCCCGGCAAAGGCAACGGATCGGCGGGCGGGGGCAGCGGCGATTCGGCTGGAGTCTGCGGCGGAGGAAGTGATTCCGGTCCAGGTGCGCCCGAATTGGGCGACGTCGGGCCGCTTGCCAGCCGGCCGGGATTGCCGGAATTGAAGAACGGATTGGCGACGAGGTTGGGAATGACGACCTGCTCGCTCGCTAGCGCCGGCGGCTCGCTGGGCCACTTCGTCGCCGATGGATCGGCCGCGGGGGCGGCGGCGGCAATTCCCGCGGCCGGCTTGGGGGGCGGTGGAATCAGCGACAGCCGCTGGCTGTGATAGGCGATATTGCCCGCGCCGTCGGCGACCTCGGCCCGGAGGTTGATCGCGCGGCCGGTGACGTTCGGACGAAAGGTCGTCTGCCCCGTGAGCTGTGCGGGCCCGCCGCCGCTGGGCTTGAGCTCGACAACTTCCCACGGCCCGCCCGTGCCGGCCGCTTCCTGATATTCGACCTTGAGCGAGGCCGCGTTCAAGCTGCCGTCGGCCGCGCTCAGCGCGACGTTGACGTTGCCGGAAGAATCGACCTGGGCCTGCACCAGCAACTGCGGCTTCTGCGTATCGACGACCAGGCGGAGCTGCGGCCACTTGGGCTGCGGAATGTCGGGGCGGCCGGCGCGGTCGATCGTCTGCGTCGCGAACCAGAACTCGCCGTCCTGCTTGGCGCGGAAGCGAAAGCGGCCTTCTTCCGGGCGGCGCTCGTCGTAGAAGTGCCACGAGCGGCCCTGGTCCCAGGAGACCGAAATCCGCACCGCCGTTGGCTGCGAATCGGGAGTCGTACCGCCGCGGACGTTGAACGGAATCTCCACGTCGCTTTGCCGCGTGACGAACGGCTTGGGCAGTTCGCGCGGCGCGGTCTCGGCGGCGGGCGGCGACGAGGTCTGTCCGCTGAACGGGTCGCGCGGAATCTGCGCGGCGGCGTCGATCGCCGAAAATAGGCCGAGGGCCAGCGCGGCAAGCTGCGTCCGATCCATGTGCCTTCCCTGGCAACTGGCAAGAGCGTCCGCCGCCGGGGGGACGCTTTCAGTCTGTATCGGGCTTACCAGACGTGCGGCTTGATGGGGGTACGCCGCGACTACCGCTCAGGCAAACGCGCGAAAGTCTGCGGGCCGCAAAGTTTGACAGGCGGCCCGGCGTCGCTCGTTTAACCCGTAGCCGGAGGCGCAGGCGC
>DASRJB010000279.1:0-2235 GCA_035649715.1 Pirellulaceae bacterium | reverse complement strand
GTATTTTTTCTCGAACGCCGCGCGGACGTCGGGATCGCTGATGTTGTACGGGAACTTGATCCGCTCCGGCTTGTCGCTGAGCCAGGTCTCCGCCGCGTTGGTGTGGCTCACGTTCCACAGGTACAGGAATTCCTGGTCGCGAAACGTGTGCAGCTTCCAGGCCGCGGGCGATTCGTACGTCGCCGGCTGCTTCCAATCGGGCACGCGGCGGGCCAGCGGCTCCAGCGGCGGCACACGGCCGCGGTAGCTGTCGAGCAGCTCCCAGGCGTGGTTCTTCGGCCGCTCCTTAATCCGGGGTTGGTAAGCCGAATCGGTCGTGAGCACGATGCAATCGATCTGTCGCGGCTGCTGCTGCTTCGTGGTGGAAACGAGCTTGAGCGTCGCCGGTCCTTTGGCGAGATCGGCCGGCCGCGAGTCCCAGGCAAAGGCCCAGCCCCAGTAGAGCTTCATCTCATTGTCTTCTTCGATCACCGCCCGTTCCCCGAAACTGCCGCTCCACACCGGCCGCCCCGGCTGCTCGATCTGCACTGCGAATCTCTCCGGCGTTTCGCGCCAATCGCCGTAGCGGACCCAGACCTGGTAGCTGCCGGCCGCGGGGACTTCGATTGTTTTCGTGGCGACGGCCTGGTCGTCGTCTGCGGCGGTGGCGATCGAGAGGAAGCCACTTTCGCCGCCTTGATTCCACTCGGCGGCCCAGCCGGGTCCCGACAAGCCCCAGTGGCCGTCGGTCTTTTTCATCTCCGGCTTGCCCATCGGCCAGCAGTAGCCGCGGACGCCGTCCAAGTGTTCGGCCTCGATCCAGAGCGATTCCTGGGCGGTAACGAGCGCCGGCCCAAGAGCGATCCAGAGAAAGCCGGCGAGCCACGTGCCACGCGCGCGAAACATGATGTGCCCCAAGGATGATCTGCTGCGCTACTTTGCTTTCAACTGAATCCTCGCCACGCTGTACACAAGAAACTTGGGCAAACTAAAGCGAATTCGATCGCCCTCGGCGGTGAACTGGATCGCGACCGGCTCCGGCTGCTCGGGCGTGATAGCCTCGATGCTCGCGGCTGTGAATCCCGCCGGAACGACCACGTCGCAGGCGATCGGCGGCGCTTCGATCGGCTGCTCGTCCTTGATCCCGCCGCCCGGGCTCGGCTTACCGTCGCGGCCCTTGGGCGGCTCGGTGCGGTTGTAGTTCACGAAGTGAATGTCGAGCTCATTGCCCTGTGCCGGCCGGCTGGCCGAGATGCGCACGGTCGAAGGCGCATCAAACCGGCTGAAGATCGCCCCCTGGACCGCGGTGTGGATGCCCTCGCGCGTCCGTGCAGGATCGTCCGGCGGCCGGTCCAGCCGCAGCGGCGGCGAGTTCCAGCGGCCAGCATTCTCGTCGGAAAGAACGGCAAACAGCACGTGCTCGTCGAGCAGGGCCTTGGCCAGCCACTTGAATCCCTCGACGCGTTCGATGGCCGCGACGGCCTCGCGGGCCATTTCCTTGCGCGGGAAGTGGAGCGTGAACTCCGCGTGCTCGCGATTGGCCCGATAGATTTCGTCGTAGCGCTTGAGGAACTGGTAATAGCGCACGATCTCCTTTCGCGCCTCAGGATCGGTGAAGCGCGTGTAAAACCCCATCGGCGCGCCGCCGTTGGCGGCCAGCTCGGCGATGGTGACGCGGGTCCGTGTGCTCTCGTACTTGCCGAGCGTGAACGGCTTGTCGTCGAACATGCCGCGGATGTAGCGGGCTTGCAGCGTGCCTTCGCCGAGGTTGCCCGCGGCGATGTCGGTTGCCGCTGCCGCCCCGCCGGTGCTGTACCAGAGGTAGTCTTCGCCTTTCCCCCACAAATCCGCGGGCAGCAGGCAGCGTTCGTCGCCGCTGATCTGGCCAAAGTCGCCCAGGTGATTCCATTGCGCGACGATCAGGTCCTTCTTCAGCGAGCGGCCATAGTCAACGAAGACCTTGTCGAAGACTTGCTTGTTGGAAATCTGCGCCCAGCGGAGCATTTCGAGCTTCAGCGGCGTTGTCTGAGCTGGATCGTGCCAATAGGCCATTTCCTCAAACTTAAGAGTTGCAAGATCGCTGATGCTATACGCGGCCTTCAACTCTTCGGCCGAGTGCCGCCCTCTCATGTAAGCGCGGAACTCCCGCTGACAATGCTCGCAGTGGCAATCGTGCTTGTAGAAGTAGTTGGCGATGTAGCCATCGACGCCGCGCTCGATGCCCCGCTTGACCCAGGCCTTCAAGACCGCCTGCCA
>DASRJB010000278.1:0-3065 GCA_035649715.1 Pirellulaceae bacterium | reverse complement strand
GATGCACGGCCCGGGCGACCTCGGCCGCGATCCGCGCCGCCTCTCGCGGGCCGAGCGGACCGGCCGTCAGCCGATCGGCCAGCGTCACGCCCGCGATGAAATCGCTGACAATGTACAGCATGCCGTCGTCGCGGCCGACTTCGTGGACCGCGACGATGCCCGGATGCTTGAGCTGCGCCGCGGCCCGCGCCTCGCGCAGGATCAACTCCGCTGGTTCGGAATCGAGACGGTCGAAGCGCGGCACCTTGATGGCCACCAGGCGATCGAGTTTCGTGTCGTAGGCCTTCCAGACGGTGCCGAAGCCGCCCGACCCCAGTTCATCCTGCAATTGAAAGTGGGCGATTGTCCGCTTGCTGCGCCAGAACGACAGCGTCTGGGGCGCCAGGTTGAACGCGCTGCCGCAGGAATGGCACGTGATGTCGGCCGGCTCCTCCGCGCCGATCGTTTCCATCTCGTGGCAATGCGGGCAGCGGACTTGCATGGCGGCGCTCGTGGACGCTTGAACCGCTCGATTGTAGCGTCCGCCAGCGGCTTGCCGGGCAATGCTGCCGCGATCGAAACGCCCGGCGGATTGCAGCCGGCGGCAGCGAGGGTTAGAAGAGGAAACTGCGATCCTCCCTCCGATAGCGGCGACCAACCATGCGCTCTCTGGCACTCCTGGCGGCAACTCTCCTTTCGTTCGATTCGCTCGCCGCTGCTCCGCGGCCGAACATCGTCGTGATCATGTCCGACGACATGGGCTATAGCGATATCGGATGCTACGGCGGAGAGATCAGCACGCCCACACTGGACAAGCTCGCCGCGGGCGGGCTGCGATTCACGCAGTTCTATAACACCGCCCGCTGCTGTCCGACGCGGGCGGCGCTGCTCACCGGCCTCTATCCGCACCAGGCGGGCATCGGCCACATGATGGAGGACCGCGGTCTGGACGCTTATCGAGGCGACCTGAACCGCCGCTGCGCGACGATTGCTGAAGTATTGCGGCCGGCTGGGTACGGCACGTACGCGGTGGGCAAGTGGCACGTCACCAAGGCGGCCAGGCCCGAGGGCCCGAAAGACAATTGGCCCCTCCAGCGCGGGTTCGACCGGTTCTATGGCACGATCACCGGCGCGGGCAATTTCTACGACCCCGGCACGCTGACCCGCGACAATACGATGATCTCGCCGCAGATCGACAAGGAGTATCAACCGAAGCAGTATTACTACACCGACGCCATCAGCGACAACGCCGCGCGGTACATCGCCGACCATCACCGGCAGTCGGCCGAGAAGCCGCTGTTCCTGTATGTGGCCTACACGGCCGCGCACTGGCCGATGCACGCCTTGGAAGAGGACATCGCCAAATACAAGGGCACGTACGACGCCGGCTACGAGCCGATCCGCCGGGCGCGATTCGAGCGAACCAAGAAGTTGGGGCTGATTTCGTCGGATGCGCAGCTTTCAGCGACCGCCGGCAATTGGAACTCCGTCGAGAACAAGGCCTGGGAGGCCCGCTGCATGGAGGTCTATGCCGCGATGATCGACCGCATGGACCACGGCATTGGCCGGATTGTTGCCGAACTGGAGAAGACCGGCCGCCTGAACAACACGCTGATCTGCTTCCTGCAGGACAACGGCGGCTGCGCGGAGACCGTCGGCCGGCAGCCAGCGATGGGCGTACCGACCCTGCGGCCCAGCCAGCCGCCGCTGCCGCCGCAAGGCGCGGATTTCATCGACACCGCCGTCCGACCGACGCGCACCCGCGACGGCTATCAGGTCCGCATGGGTCCGGGCGCGATGCCGGGGCCGGGCGACACGTTCATCGCCTACGGCCAGGGCTGGGCCAACGTCAGCAACACGCCCCTTCGCGAATACAAGCACTGGGTTCACGAGGGGGGCATCTCCACGCCGCTCGTGGTGCACTGGCCCGCCGGGATCGAGCGCCGCGGACAGCTCGAACCGCAGCCCGGACACCTGATCGACCTGATGGCGACCTGCGTCGCGGTATCCGGCGCGGAGTATCCGCCCGCGGGGACGACCAATGTTCAGCCGCTGGAGGGTCGCAGCCTCGTTCCCGCGTTCGCCGGGCAGCCGATCCAGCGCGAAGCGATCTATTGGGAGCACGAGGGCAACCGGGCAGTCCGCGCGGGCAACTGGAAGCTCGTCGCCAAAGGTCCCGCGGGCAAATGGGAACTGTATGACATCGACCGCGACCGCGCCGAGCAGCACGACCTGGCCGACCAGCAGCCCGACCGCGTCAAACAAATGACCGCGCAGTGGGAAGCGTGGGCCAAACGTGCCGGCGCGATTCCCTGGATCTGGCAGCCGCAATATGGCGAGCCGCCGACGAATGGAATCGAACCAAAGAAGACGAAGGCAGCGAAGAAGGGCGCCAAGGGCAAGGCAAATCCGTAGCAGCCGGGCCTCTGACGCTAGCAAGAATTGACGCCTCCAAGTCTGTGCCCACGGCAAGGTCCTCCCTGCCGGGAATATCCCGCCCGCGCCAAGGTTTCCGCAGGCGTCACCTGCAGAACGACCGCGGCGATTCGCGCGGCATATCCGGGCGGTTCGGTGCACTCGCTGCGAAGGAGCACCCGATAGGAACGTAGCCGATCTGTCGTGGCGGCGCTCTCCCCGCTCAGGACGGACGACGGATTCGGTCTACCTGCCTCACCGCCCGGCGACCGCCGGCGCGCCCCTGGCCCTGTTTCCCATGGATTGGGAGTTATCACCATGAAGCTCGCTCGTACCGCCTTCGCGGCCGCGATCGCGTGGATCCTCTGCGCCGCGGGCGCATGGGCCCAGGTCGCAGAGCCGTCCGCGACCCGTCCCGCTTCGTTCGACTACTTCTACTACAACGCCGCGGCCCAAACCGCCGCCGCCCAGCCCTCCCCCAGCGACCAGCCTTCGCCCAGCGATCAGGTCGTGCCCGGCGTGAAAGTGCCGGTCCAAGCCCCCATTCAAGCCCCGGGCTGCGACACCTGTTGCGATTCCTGCTGCGGTTGCGGCTGGCTGAGCAACTGGCCCTGCGGCTGCCCGCTGGAATGCCTCGGCGAGGCCTGCAAGCTTTGGGAGCCCTGCTGCGA
>DASRJB010000277.1:0-4507 GCA_035649715.1 Pirellulaceae bacterium | reverse complement strand
GGCGCCAGCGGATTGCGCAGCTCGTGGGCCAGCATCGACAGGAAGCGGTTCTTCTGCTGGTCGGCGTGCTCGATCTCGTGGTAGAGCTGCGAATTGACCAGGGCGATCGCCGAGCGCCAGGCGATCGATTCGAACATCGCCACGTCGGACTGCTGATACCGGCGGGTCGCGGTCTCGTTCACCATCAGCAGCACGGCGAAGATCCGGTCGCGGTCGTGCAGCGGCAACGCCAGCAAGCCCGACGGCGGCGGAGCGCACTCGGCAATGGCCGGCGGCCAATGGTCGGCCTGGCCGCCGGTCATCACCCGGTGGATCGATTCGCGCCACTCCTTGGGCAACTCGGCCAGGGCGGCGCTCCGGGCCAGCGGCACGCTGGGCGCGCCGGGCCTGGCCCATGTCCCCTGCCAGCGACCCGCGGAATCCGGCTCGGCCAGCACCGCCTGGTCGCAATACTCCGGGACGAGCAGGCGCAGAATGCTCTCGATCGTAACGCCGCGGTCGAGCGACTTGGTGATCACCGCGCCGGCCCGGGCCAGAAAGGCCAGCCGGCGGTTGGATTCCTCGACCGCCTCGCGCTTCGATCGCTCCTGGGCATGAGCGATCCGCTCTTCGGCGTGCCGCTTGACCTCCTCGTTCATCCGGAAGAGGTCCACGAACACCTTGACCTTGGCCCGCAGGATTCCCGGGACGATCGGCGTGCGGATGAAATCGACCGCGCCGTGGGAGTAGCCTTCGGCGACCCGCAGCTCGTCGGTGAATGCCGTAATGAAGATGATCGGCGTGTGGGCCGAGCGCTTTCGCTTGCGGATCAGGGCCGCGGTCTCGAAGCCATCGACGCCCGGCATGTTAACGTCGAGCAGCACGACCGCGAACTCATGGGCCAGCACCAGCTTGAGCGCCTCCTCGCCGGACCGCGCCGTCAGCAGGTCCTGTCCCAGCTCCTCCAGGATCGTCTGATAGACGAGCAGGTTTTCGGCCCGGTCATCGACGACGAGGATTTTGGCCTTCCGGTCGTCGCTCATGCCGCTGCTCCGCTGCCTCTCGCTGGGGACGAGGGCTGGGGTGAGGGTGATCGGTTACGCATGGAGCCAGGCCCGCAATACCGCGAGCAGCTGCTCCGTATCGACCGGCTTGCTGAGGTAGTCCCAGGCCCCGGCCTCGATGCATTTTTCCCGGTCGCCCTTCATCGCCTTCGCCGTGACGGCCACGATCGGCAGGTTCCGCAGCTTCGGATCGCGGCGAATCTCGCGGATCGTCTCCATGCCGTCCAGCTCCGGCATCATGATGTCCATCAGCACGACGTCGATGTCGGGCTCGGTCTGGAGCAGGCGAATGGCGTCGCGACCGTTGTCGGCCGAGATCGTCTCCATTGCGTGCTCCTCCAGCACCGTCGCCAGGGCGAAGATGTTCCGCATGTCGTCGTCAACGATCAGCACCTTCTTGCTGGCGAGGATCTTGTCCGAGTCGTGCAGGTCAACCAGCATCTGCTGCTTGTCGGCCGGCAGCTCGCCGACCGTGCGGTGCGTAAACAGCATCGTCAGGTCGAGCAGTCGTTCGCGCGAGTCAACTCGCCGCAGGGTACAGCGGTCGGCCAGCCGGTTCCAGACCCCGGCTTCGGCGGTCTCCGTGCCGTACACCAGCACCGGCAACTGCGAGAGGCCGCGGCCCGCCTGCGGCTGCGCGGCCGAGAGCTCTTCGGCCAGCGCGGTCTCGCCCGGGTGCACGACCACGCAGTCGGCTTTTTTCTGACCGAGGAGCGACGCGGCGGCGCGGCCCCCGTCGGGGGTCGAGATTTCAACCCCCTCGGCGCCGACCAGCTCGCAAATCTCCTTCCGCCGCGCTTCGTCGGGCTCGACCACCACCACGTGCCGCTTGGGCCGCGAAATGAAGTCCCCCAGATAATCGAACACGCCGTCCAAGACGTCGCGGCTCTGGATCGGCTTGGCCACGAACGCCACCGCCCCCGAAGCCAGCGACCGGGCCCGCGCCTCCTCGGTCGAGATGACGCACACCGGCGTATGCCGCGCTGCCAGGTCGCTCTTCAGCCGCTCCAGCACCCGCCAGCCCTCGATGTCGGGTAGGAAGATGTCAAGCGTCACGGCGTGCGGCTTGTAGTCGCGGGCCAGGACGAGGGCCGCCGCGCCGAGCGACGTCACCAGCCCCTTCATGCCATGCTCGCGGGCCACCTCCAGCAGCAGCCGGGCAAACGCCATGTCGTTCTCGACGATCAATAGCACTCGGTCGCCGGCCCGGATCTGGTCGCGATCGTCGTCCACCTCGTTGATCAGGCTGACTTCCTGCGGCGGCTCGGGCGGGGCCGGCAAGCGCGAGTGGCCGTTCGATTTGCCGCCAGCGACTCGTTTGCTGGTGCGCTTCCGCGGCTTTTCGGCTGCCGGCGCCAGGGCGACAGGCGTCGTCGCCGCCAGCGGCTTGCGGGGAGTGCGGGGCGGAGTGTAATTCCGCGGAACGTAGAGCGTGAATGTGCTCCCGCTGCCCGGCCGCGACACGAGGCGAATCTCGCCCCCCAAGAGCCGCGACAATTCGCGGCTGATCGCCAGGCCCAGGCCGGTGCCGCCATATTTGCGGCTGGTGGAGCCATCGGCCTGCTGGAAGGCCTCGAAGATGATCTGCTGCTTGTCGGGCGGGATGCCGATGCCGGTGTCGCGAACATCGAACGCCAGCACGCCGTCGGCCCGATTGAGGTCGTCGTTGCTGTCGCTCCAGCCGGCGTCCGCAGCGTGCACCAGCAGGCTGACGCGGCCGTGGTGCGTGAACTTGAACGCGTTGGAGAGCAGATTCTTGATGATCTGCTGCAGCCGCTTGGCGTCGGTGAGCATCGTCTCGGGCAGCTTGCGGTCGAACTCGACGGCGAACTCGACGTTCTTCGCCTCGGCGACGTGGCGGAAGGTTCGCTCGACAAAGCTCCGCAGGTCCCCCAGCCGCAGCTCGCTCAGATCGACCTGCACCGTGCCGGACTCGATCTTCGACAGGTCGAGGATGTCGTTGATCAGGTTCAGCAGGTCGTTCCCCGACGAGTGGATGGTCTTGGAAAACTCGGTCTGCTTGGGCGTCAGGTTGCCGTCGGTGTTCTTGGAGAGCTGATCGGAGAGAATCAGCAAACTATTGAGCGGCGTCCGCAGCTCGTGCGACATGTTCGCCAGAAACTCCGACTTGTACTTCGACGTGAGGGCGAGCTGGCGGGCCTTTTCTTCCAGCTCCTGGCGGGCCTGTTCGACTTCGGCGTTTTTGCGTTCGACTTCTTCGTTCTGTTTGGCGAGCAGGTGGGCCTTTTCCTGCAGCTCTTCGTTGGTGTTCTGCAGCTGTTCCTGGCGAGTTTGCAGCTGCTGGGCCAGCGACTGCGACTGCTTGAGCAGGTCCTCGGTCCGCATGTTGGCTTCGATCGTGTTGAGCACGATGCCGATCGACTCCGTGAGCTGGTCGAGCAGCGCCTGGTGCGAAGGATTGAAGCCCTGGAACGAAGCCAGCTCCAGCACGCCGCGGACTTCGCCTTCGAAGATCAGCGGCAGCACGAGGATGCTCCGCGGCGGCGCGTCACCCAGCCCCGAGCTGATTCGGACGTAGCCGTCGGGCGTGTTGTTCAGCTCGATCTTCTGCTTCTCCAGGGCGCACTGGCCGATCAGGCCCTGGCCCATGTTGATCCGCCGGCCGTGTTGATGCTTGCCTTCGGAGGCGTAGCTGGCCAGCAATTTCAGCTGGGGAGCGTCGGCCGTGGGATCGAACACGTAAAACTCCGCCTGGCGAGCCGCAACCACGGGGCACAGCTCCGAGAGCACCATGCGGCCGACGTTTGTCAAGTCGCGCTGCCCCTGGAGCATGCGGCTGAACTTGGCGAGGTTCGTTTTCAGCCAGTCTTGCTCGGTGTTTTTCTGCGTGGTGTCGCGGAGGTTGCGGATCATCTCGTTGATCGTGTCTTTCAGGGCGGCGACTTCGCCCTGGGCGACGACCGTGATCGACCGGGTGAGGTCGCCCTTGGTCACGGCGGTGGCGACTTCGGCGATGGCCCGCACCTGCGTGGTGAGGTTGGCGGCGAGCTGGTTGACGTTTTCGGTGAGGTCCTTCCAGGTGCCGGCGGCCCCGGGCACCTTGGCCTGGCCGCCGAGCTGCCCTTCGACGCCGACTTCGCGGGCCACGCTCGTGACCTGGTCGGCGAACGTCGCCAGCGTGTCGGTCATTTCGTTGATCGTTTCGGCAAGCTCGGCGATTTCGCCCTTGGCTTCCACCGTGAGCTTGCGCTTCAGATCGCCGTTGGCCACCGCGGTCACGACTTTCGCGATGCCGCGGACCTGAGCGGTCAGGTTGGCGGCCATGTTGTTGACGCTTTCGGTCAGGTCGCGCCACGTGCCGCTGATGCCTTCGACCTGGGCCTGGCCGCCCAGCTTGCCTTCGGTGCCCACCTCGCGGGCCACACGAGTCACTTCGGAGGCGAACGAGCGGAGCTGATCGACCATCGTATTGACGGTGTTCTTCAGCTCCAGGATTTCGCCCT
>DASRJB010000276.1:0-6938 GCA_035649715.1 Pirellulaceae bacterium | reverse complement strand
CCGAACAAGCCGGCGGCGACGATCTGATGAACCTGCAAATGCTTGAGCTTCGTATGGGCCAGCGGCTCGACCGGCAGGCACCAGGCGACGACGAGGCCGAGCACCGCCAGGCAGGCGATGGTCCACACGACCGAAAGGCCGGCGGGAGCGATTCTTGGCGCCCAACTTTTTCAAGACCGCCCGAGCTTGGTCGGAATGCAGCGCCATTGTGCCGCCTACAGGAGCGCGGTCGTCTCGGGGAACCCGAACATCAGATTGAAATTCTGCACCGCCGCGCCGCTGGCGCCTTTGACGAGGTTGTCCTCGGCGGAAATGAGCAGCACGCGGCCCTTCACGACGCGGGCCGTAATGTCGACGTAGTTCGTGTGGGCCGTGTCTTTCGTCGCCGGCAGATGGTTGACGATTCGGACGAACGGCTTGCCGGCGTAGAACTCGCGCAAGAGGCTCAGCACTTCGGCCTCCGTGACCTGCTTCGCCGGCCGGGCATAGATCACGCTCAGGATGCCGCGGTCCATCGGCGTCAGGTGCGGTGTGAAAATGACGCTGACCGACTGGCCGGTGGCCCGGCCGAGAATCTGCTCGATCTCCGGCTGATGGCGGTGCTTGCCGACGCTGTAGGCCGAAATGCTTTCGTTGCATTCGGGAAAGAGCGTGTTCAGCTTCGGCGTCCGGCCGGCTCCGGAAACGCCGCTCTTGCTATCGACGATGATGTCGTCCGGCTCGATCCAGCCGGCCTTGAGCAGCGGCGCCAGCGGCAGGATGGCCGAGGTGGGATAGCAGCCGGGGTTGGCGACGAGCCTGGCCTGCGGAATTTCGGCGGCGAACAGCTCGGGCAACCCATACGGAGTTTTGCCCAGCCGCTCGGGGTCGGGATGGTCGTGCTCGTACCATTTCTTGTAGGTCGCGGCGTCGTTCAGGCGGTAATCGGCCGAAAGATCGATGACCCGCACGTTGCGGGCCAGCAGGGCCTTGGCCGATTCGGCACTCGCGGCATGCGGCAGGCACAAAAACGCACACTGGCACCGCTCGGCGACTTGCTCGGGGCCGAGGTCTTCCAGGTGCATGTCCAGCCGGCCCGCTAGCGACGGATGAATCGCGCTAACGTGCGGGCGGCCTTCCTGCCGGCTGGTGATGGCCTCGATCTTCGCGTGCTCGTGTCGGAGCAGGAGTTTAATAAGCTCCAGCGCCGTGTAGCCGGTAGCGCCGAGAATGCCGATGCGGATCATGGTTCGTTTTCGCCTGCGAATAGCGGAGCGACCGACAAGACACCGAATCGCTGGAAATGTTCGTCAAATATATCAAACCGCAATCAGGGCCACGAACTCCGCGAGGATCAGGCTGGTCGCGCCCCACACCCGCTCGCCTGCGACGGCGAAGTGCGGGACGCTAAACGCCAGCCCGCGGCGCTCGATCGCATGCTGGCCTCGGTTGGCTCTGTCCAGCAGCGCCGCCAGCGGCAGCTCGACGACCCGGGCGACTTCGTGGGGATTGGGCCGAAATTCCAGCGGCGTCGGGCTGACCGCGACCAGCGGCGTGACCTGAAAGCCGGTGACGAAGACGTACACGGGCGATAGCTGGCCAATCACTTCCAGGGCAGCCGAGGATGCGCCCAGTTCTTCCTCGAACTCGCGGAGGGCCGACTGCGTCGGCGTTTCGTCCGACTCGATCATCCCGCCGGGCAGGCTGATCTGGCCGCCGTGGGCCCGCATCTCCGCCGGCCGCACGATGGCGGGGATCGACCAGCCCTGCGCGGTCTGATGGAGCGCCAGCAAGACCGCCGCCTGCCGGGCGTCGGCCGGCACCGGCCCGTGATGGCGGCCGTACGCCAGCCGATGCGCCATCGTCCGCTGCGCCGAGCGGCCAGGCAGGCCGCGGGCGATTTTCCCTCGCAGCGCCGCGGCGAAAGCCGGCGGCTCGAGTTGCTCCCAGCCCTTCACGGTGCGAGTGGCTCCGGCAGGCGATAGACCTCAAACGTCGGATTCTCCTCGCGAGCGAGCGGATAGATCCGCCGCAATCCCTGCGGGCGGCCGGTCCGCGTGGTGTCGATCAGCACATACTGCGCGCCGAAGTCGCGGGCCAGCTGCGCCAGATCGGTGCGGGTCCGCAGGGCCTGCATCGCGGCCTTCCACTCGAGGATGCCGCGGGCGTCCTGCGGCACGTCCTTCCAATTGGCGACCTCCGCCCGCCCGGCATACCACTTGAAGGTCTGTTGCTCGCGGGGCGTGACAAACTTCGCGGTCTTCGGCGTGTGCTCGTCGATCCAGGTGCAAACGGCCTGCCAATCGCGGAACCAGGCGCGGGCCGAGATCTCTCCAGGCGGGGCCTTCGCCCGCGGCGAATGCCACCACCGCGCCGCCGCGTCGGCCGTGGGGCGCGACTGCAAGATCGCCCCAGGCAGCGGCTGCCGGTGACGCCAGTAATAGACATCGGCCACGTTCGCGCCGGCCAGCAGGATGGCCGCAGCGGAGAGCCAGCTCGCCCAGGCCGGCCGCGCTGCCTGCAGCTGCTGGAGGCCGGCGACGATCGCCAGCGCCGCGCCGATCGGCACGAACGAATCGCTCAGCCGGAACCAGTAATAGCGTAAGAGCGGAGCGGCCGCCTGTTCGTAGGCTTCCGCGGTTTGCGCCGAAGTCTTGGCCCATAGCGCCAGCGACTGGTCGAGCGCCACGCCGATGAGGCCCAAGAGCGCCGCGCCCGCCACGACCAGGTTTAGGCGCCGCAGCTTCTCGTCGCCGCGCAGGGCGATCGCCAGCGCCAGCCAGGCGGCCACCAGCGCCGCGAACCGCCAGATGTGGGCCGCCGTGAACCGGTGATAGACCAGGTGGTGCGGCAGCCGCTCGAAGACGTAAATCCGGGCTGCCTCGACCGAGACGGCCCCGTCGGTGCCGCGATTGAGCAAGAGCGCTGGAAGCAGCCCCGGCAGCGACAGCACCAGCCCGCCGATCGCCGCGGGCAGCAGCGATTTGGCCGCCGGCCGCTCTTTTCCGGCCAGCAGCCACGCCGCGCCGATTGCCACGACCGTCCAGCCGCCGACCAGCACATGAAAAGCCCCCGCCGCACCCGCCAGGAGCAGCGCCGCTCGCCAGCTGCCGCGGACGATCGCTTCCAGCGCCAGGAACACCAGTACGTAGGCAAAACCCTTGGCCTCCACGCCGCCCACGATCCATTCGCCCGCCAGGTGAAAGTTTCGCAACAGCAGCAGCATCAGCCCCGCGGAGAGCAGCGAGACGAGCGGCTGCGGCACGAGCGCCCAGCTCAACCGCCGCCACGACCAGGCGAGCAGCCCCCAGGTGACCGCGCGGCCGATCCAGGCGGTAGCCGTAAGCGAGGCAATCCGCGTCACCCAGCCAAGAGTCCAGTAAAACACGCCGTGGGCGTCGTGCGACTCGCAGAACAGGTCGCCCGCACACCACGCCGGCTGCCAATAGTGCTTCGCCTTGACCAGATAGTGCGACTCGCCGACATCCGGCGGCTGCGAGCCGGCCACGAGAAAGAAAATCAGGAAGATCCAGACGACCTCGAACGCCGCCAGACGCCAGTTGGCGTCGAGAGTAAAGAGAGTGGCACTCGCCGCGGGCCGTCGCATCCATCAAGACTACTCTTGGCTGCCCATTCTGGCCAGACAGTGCGGGGCGGCCTATCATCGGCAAGATGTCCCCCGGCCAGAAGCTCCGCGAGCTCGTCGCCGAGAGCGCGATCCAGGTGCCCGGCGCGCCCAATGCGCTATTAGCGCGCCTAATCGAGCGCTTGGGCTATGAGGCGATGTACCTGTCGGGGGCGGCGTTTTCGAACGGAGTGCTAGGCCTGCCCGACGTCGGCCTGTTCACGCTCACGGAACTCGCTCTGGAGACCGGCTATTTGACCCGGGCCAGCAGTCTGCCGCTGATCGTCGATGCCGACACAGGATTCGGCGACGTGCTCAATGTGGAACGGACGGTGATCGAGCTGCGGGCGGCCGGGGCGGCGGCGATCCAGCTCGAAGACCAGCAATCGCCCAAGCGGTGCGGCCACCTGGCCGGCAAGTCGCTGATCGAGCCGGCGGCCATGTGCGCGAAGCTGAAGGCGGCGGTCGCCGCGCGGGAGGACGACGACCTGGTGCTCATCGCCCGGACCGACGCCCGCGGCGTGACGAGCTTGGACGACGCCATTGAGCGGGCCAAGCGCTACATTGGCGCGGGCGCCGACTGGATTTTTCCCGAAGCGCTCGTGAGCAAAGACGAGTTCGCCCGCTTCGCCGACGCGATCGACGCACCGCTCGTTGCTAACATGACCGAGTTCGGCAAGAGCCCGCTGCTCACGCTCCAGGAGCTGGCCGACCTGGGCTACTCGATCGCGCTGTATCCTGTGACGCTCCAGCGAATCACGCTCAAGGCCTGCGAGGCGGCCCTGAACCTCATTGCTTCCGAAGGCACGCAGGCCGACATCCTCGACCTGATGCAAACCCGCGAGGAACTGTACGACCTGATCGACTACCCGGCGTTCGAGGAGCGCGATCGTTCCTATTCGACCGACAAGTGACCAGCACCATGACTGCCGAAAAACCGACCTCATCCAATTACTCTCCCGGCCTGGAAGGCGTCATCGCCGGCGAAACGGCCATCAGCACCGTCGAGACGGGATTGACCTACCGTGGCTATGCGATCGAGGATCTCGCCGCCAACTCGACGTACGAGGAAGTCGCTTACCTGATCCTCTACGGCGAACTGCCGACCGCAGCACAGGCCGCGGCCTTCCGCCAGCGGCTCGGCGCGGCGGCCGCGGTGCCCCAGGAGATCATCGAGACGCTGCGGCGAATTCCGCACGCCGCGCCGTCGATGGACGTGCTCCGCTCGGCCGTCAGCCTGCTGGCCCATTGGGAAAAGGAAATGGGCGACAATTCACACGCCGCCAACCTTCGCAAAACCGAGCGGCTGCTGGCCCAGGCGCCGGTCATCGTCGCCGCCCGCCAGCGGCTGATGACGGGGCAAGAGCCCGTCGCGGCCGATCCGTCGCTCACTCTACCCGCCAATTTCCTGTGGATGCTCCGCGGGCAAAAGCCCAGCCCCAAGCAGGTCGAGGCCCTGGACGTCTCGCTGATCCTGTATGCCGAGCACGAGTTCAACGCCAGCACGTTCTCGGCCCGCTGTGTGGTTTCGACGCTGTCGGACCTGCATTCGGGAATCACCGGGGCGATCGGCGCCCTGAAGGGTCCGCTGCACGGCGGCGCGAACGAAGCAGCCCTGAAGGTGCTGCAGGAAGTCGGCTCCCCCGACCGGGCCGAGGCCTGGGTCCGCGGCGCGCTGGCCCGCAAGCAGAAGATCATGGGCTTCGGCCACCGCGTCTATAAGGATGGCGATCCGCGGGCCGTCTATCTCAAGCGGCTGACGGCCGCCGTCGCGGCCGAGACCGGCCAGCACGACATGGAAAAGATGGCCGAGATCATCGAGTCGATCGTCTGGAGCGAGAAGAAGATCCCGCCCAACGTCGATTGGCCCTGCGCCCGGCTGTACCACTATTTCGGCTTGCCGGCCGATCTGTTCACGCCGCTGTTCGTGGTCGCTCGCATCGTCGGCTGGTCGGCCCACATCATCGAGCAGCTCGACAACAACCGGATCGTCCGGCCGCGGTCGATCTACAAGGGGCCGAGCGTCCGCAAGTGGAAGCCGGTGGAGCAGCGGTAGCTACCGCAGCCGCGTGAACCGCATCGCGCCCAGTTCGGCGACGTCGGTCTTGATCGGCATGTAGAACGTGTCGGCGCCGTCGAACTCGCAGTTGATCTGCTTCTGCTCGCCGCCGGCCTCGGTCGATTTGATCGTGAGCAGGTCGCCTTCCTGCTTGACCATCTCCCAGCTGCCCTCGCTGGAGGTCGATTGGCCTTTGGTGACGCCGGCGATCAGCATTGAGCCGTCCGGGCGGAATTCGAAGTCCATTTGCCACAGCTGGAAGTCGGCGATCTGCTCCGGCGTGTATTTTCCCTGCACCTCCTCCTCGAACACGATCATCTGGCCGTGCCACTTGCCGGGCAGGCGCTTGACCGGCGCGGGCAGCCCCGAGCCGCCGCAGCCGACCAGTCCCGCGGCCACGAGCAGAAGCGTGAAACAGGTGAAGAAACGCAAGCAGCTTGTCATGATCGATCCTCCTTGATCGCAGGGTTGCATTTTCGGGGCTCAGTTCTCTTTCTTTCGCTTCAGCGGAAAGCTCTGGTTGCCCATCAGGCCGCTGGCCTCGATGTGATCTTTGTCCACGAATTTGAGCTTGAACTCCTGCTCCTCGCCGCCAGAACTCTTGGCCGCCAGCACCAGCGTGTCGCCTTCGGTCTTGACGTAACGCCACGTGCCCGACATCGACTGCGTGTTTCCGATCGCGCTCAGCTCCCACTTCCACGTCTGGTCGGCCTTGAACTCCAACTCGGCCCGCACTTGCAGGACCTTCGACATTCCGGCCACGACGGCCGCCAGGGCATTCTCGCCCGTCGGCGGCAGCTGCGCCTGGAACTTGTCGGTTTCGACTTCCCACTTGCCGATGGCCTTAGCGGCTGGGTTGCAGCCGGAGGAAAAGGCGACGGCCAAGATGGTCACGCAAAGGGCCCAGAGACGCGTGATATTCATGGTTCTCTCACTCGCGCGGCAATCTAGCGGAAGGCACGGGCTAGCGGCAACTGCATTTGCACGGGCCCGCTAGCGAGCTGCCGCTAGCCCTGCTCAGCGCGGACCTGCCACTCTATATTCGGCCCTATGCAGCACAAGCCTGTCAACCTCTACGACTACCCGCGATTTTACGACCTGGTTTTCGGCTCCGACTGGAAGGCCGAGTTCGAATTTCTGCGGGCAGCCTTTACCCGCTTTGCCGACGGCCGGGTGCGGCGCGTGTTTGAGCCAGCCTGCGGCACGGGCCGGCTGCTGTATCGCCTGGGGGCGGCGGGTTACGAAGTCTCGGGGCTCGATCTTAACCCGCGGGCG
>DASRJB010000275.1:0-18327 GCA_035649715.1 Pirellulaceae bacterium | reverse complement strand
CCGAGGGCTGGAATTCCTTCTTGCCGACACGGAACTGCGTGGTGTCGTAGCGGTCCAGCGTGCGGCGGTCCTCGCGGCGGATGTCGAACGCTTCACCTGCGCCGCGAACGATCATCTCCAGGGCCTGCCGCTCGAAGCGGTCGATCCCTTCCAGGTTGCCCGACGCATCGATCGAGCGCTTGACGGTGTCGAGCTTCGCCAGCAGCGTCTTGCGGTCGTCCAGCCGCTCGGCCGAGACGCCCAGGCTGAGGTTTTTGAGCAGCTGCCCGCCGCCCGCCGGATCGAACGGAGCGAACGCCAGGCCGAGCTGGCCTGGCCAGGAGCCGGCGGCGATGCGGCTCTTCTCGTTGCGGTATTGTCCATCGACCTCGTCGGAGGTCAGGAGGCAATAGGTCGGAAGGCCGCTGGATTCGTGGTTCGCACCGCGGAGGCGGGCATAGACCGAGCCCATGCTCTGCCCCGCCTTCTGATCGCCGGTCGGATCGGTGCCGCCGGAGAGGACGTGAATGATTGCCTTGGGGTGGTTGCCGTTCTCGTGCGAGAAGGAGCGGACGACGGCCAGCTTCTGAGCATGCTTGGCCAATTGCGGAAACGTGCCGCCGAGCGTCAGGCCGGGCACCTTGGTTTTGACTTCGCCCGTAACCGAAGCGAAGGGCGCAGGGGCATCGATGTTCGGGTTGAAGGTCTCGATGTGGCTCGCGCCGCCGCCCAGGAATAGCAGCACGATCGAGCGGTCCCGCACGTATTCCTTGCCCGCGGCCTTCGCGGCTGCCTTCGCCGCCAGAAGCTGCGGCAGCGCCAGCGCCCCGATGCCCAGCACGCCTGCGCGCACGAAATCGCGGCGGGCCAGGCCGCTGCAGTCGCGCGACGAGCTGGAGTGGAGCGTGAGCATGCAAATCTCAAGAACCAAGAACCAAAGAACCAAACTGGATCGTATCAGAAGCTCTCGATCGGTCAACGTTTATCGTGGTTTCCTCGTACTCGGCTAGGTGCCCGGCGGACCGGACTGTTTCGCATCGTGATAGTTGCTCGGAAACTTGCACTGATCGATAAGCACGGCCAGTTGCTCCCAGGAGTGGGCCGCCCGCCAGATTTCGCCGCGCAGGTCCGCCGCGCTCCACATCGTCTCGTGGTTCAGATAGCCGCCTGCACCGGCCGGGTCGCGGAGGTCGATGACCACCGGGTCGCCGCTCAGGGCCGAAGCCCCGACGACCAGCAGGCCCTGCGCGATCCCGCAGCAGAGCCCGCCTGTGCCGGGAGCGTTGACCCGCAGGAGCTCTGACTCGGCCAGGAAGACGAGCGGGAACTCTTCAACATCCTCGCGGAGCGAATCACCGAAAGCCGGGAGCAGTGCCTCGCTCGCCCCCACTTGGCGCAGCCAGGCGAGCAAGCCCGCACTCGCCGGCTGTGTGTGTTTTCCCAGGCCGGCTCGCTGATAGAAGCTTCCTGTTTTTTCCATTCGCCCTCCCGCGGCGGGCACTACTGGTGCACCAGGTTCCCGTAACATTCGCGCAGGGCAGCCAGCACCGCGTCGAAGTCGAGGGGGTTGGCCAGTCCGTACTTTAGCCGGCCGCCCGATTTCGTCGTCCGAGGCAGAGCGGCTCGTTGTTATTCGCCTCTCTGCGTCACCGCGCCATTTTATGCCGGTGTTAGACCACCGCGGATGCCATTGGTGAAGCCGACAATCGCTTCCCAGCATTCGTGCGGCGATACCTGAAGCAGCATATGCGGACCTTCGATTCTGGCAATTTGAGCATCCGGACGAACTGCCTGCAGGTCCCTCCAGCTGCGTTCCGAGACCAGGTGATCGCTGCGTCCGCGCAAGTAGAGGACGGGTTTTTCCAGAGCTCGAACTGTTTCCCGCTCGTCCGTCTGAAGGACCTGGCGAACTCGTCGCGCGATCACCGTTGCCGGAACACGCCGGATGGCACGCCGTGTGTTCTCGACGAGGGTTGGGCTGGCCTGGCGACCCAGCAGGAGGAGGCGGAGCATGAACCTAGGGATCGGAATTGCGAACAGGGGCGCAAGGGTCAGATGGCGCAGCAGCGAGCAAGCAGGGCTGCTGACGAACGAGTTACACAATACCAGTGCCTGGACCCGCGCGTCTGCTGCCAGCCGAACGCCAATCGGTCCTGAGAATGATTCCGCAATGACGATGCAGCGAGTTGCCAGCTTCTCTCGTGCTCGACGCTCCAGAATCTCAATGGAAGCTTCGCTCGTGGGATAGTCCACGACGGCGGTTTCGATCCCCCGCGGAGCAGCTTCGACGAACGGCCGGAACAGCTCACCAGTTCCGTCAAGACCCGGCAACAGGACTGCGGTGCTGATTGCCATTCATGACGAATGTAGCAGCGGGCGGTCCATCAGGCAGCGGCTGTCGGCCGCGCCGTCGCTTCGATGCGAGCGATGAACTCGTCGATCGTCATCGCCTCCTCCGGTGGCTCGAACGAACCTGCGGCGAATGCCTCCGTCAAATCGGCACGCCATTCCAGCGGACGAACGCCTCCATCGCGAAATACTCGGGCAGGCCGAGCTGGTTGTACTGGGCGGCGGTGTTGGTGTTGCGGTCCTCCGCCCGCTGCCAGAACTCGCGCGGGTCGCTGCCGGGAAAGAGGGCCTCGTCCTTCTGGCTCTGGTGCATGAAGATCGCCTTCCGCTTCTTCAGGATGTCGCCCGGCGACAGCGGCACGGCGATCTCGATCTCGAACAGCTCGTACTCCTGCCAGGCCCCGCGATAGAGCAGCACTTGCGGCCGGCTGCCGTGCTGGGCCTCGTGCTCCAGAACCGCCCGGAAAATCGCCTGGGCACAGACCCGGTGCGTGCCGTGCGGATCGGACAGGTCGCCCGCGACGTAAATCTGCTGCGGCTGCACGCGGGCCAAAAGGTCGCGGATGATCTGCACGTCGTGGTCACAAATCGGCTTCTTGGCGATCGTGCCGGTCCGGTAGAAGGGCAGGTCGAGGAAGTGCAGGTGCTCCTCGCGGCAGCCGACTTTGAGCGCCCCGGCCTTCGCCTCGCCCCAGCGGATGAGCCCCTTAATCTTTTGCACGGCCTCGATATCGGGTTCGCCGGGAGTTTTTCGCCGCAGCGATTCCAGCACTGTCCCTTCGACCAGCTTGCTCCGCTCCTGGTCGATGCCGAACAGGCGGTTGTACTCGGTGACCAGGTCGGCGACGCGGGCGGCGTCGTGGTCGAAGACGGCGATGTTTCCGCTGGTCATGTAGGCGATGTGCGTCTCGTGACCGTCCTCGATCAGGCGGATCAGCGTCCCGCCCATGCTGATCACATCGTCGTCCGGATGGGGGCTGAAGCAGATCACCCGCTGCGGCTCCTTGCCGGCCGGGTGATAGACGATCGTCCCCATGAGCTGCTGGAACACCTGGTGCGCGACCTTGGGCGCGGGGCCATGGTGCCGCAGCAGCTGATGGAGGTTGTGGTTGCGGAAATCTTCATCGGTCAGCTTCAAGAGGGCTTTGCCCGTCTGGCCGCAGAGCCAGAGGATCGCTCGCTTGATGAGCGCGTCGGTCCACTGGACGTTGCTGATCGCCCAGGGTGTCTGGCTCGAGGTGAGCTGGCTGCCCGCCGCGCTATCGACCAGCACTGCCGCGTCGGCGTGCTCCTGCAAGTACGACGCCGGCACGCGCGGCGAGACTGGTCCTTCGGCCACCTCGCGGATGATCTCGGCCTTGTGCTCGCCCTGCGCCAGCAGCAGGACCTTGCGGGCGTCGAAGATCGTGCCCAGGCCCATCGTGAGGGCCTGCGTGGGCACGTTCCACTCGCCGAAAAAGTCGCTGGCCAGCGCTCGCCGCGTTACGGGGTCGAGCGTCGAGAGCCGTGTGCGGCCGCCGACGCCGGGAAAGGGCTCGTTGCTGCCGATGTGCCCGTTGCGGCCGATCCCCAAGAGGAGCACATCGATGCCGCCAGCGTGCTCGATCCGGGACTCGAAATCGCGGCAGTGATTTTCGACCTCGGCCAGCGGCGTGGTCCCGCAGGGAACATGCACGTTGGCGGGCGGGATGTTGATGTGATCGAGAAGGTGCTCGCGAATCCAGCGGTGATGGCTCTGCAATTGGTCCGGCGCGACGCCGTAGAACTCGTTCAGCACGAACGCCGCGACCTGCGAGAAGTCGAGGCCCTCCTCGCGGTGCATCCGGGCCAGCTCGCGATAGACGCCCATGGGCGAGCTGCCCGTGGGCAGGCCGAGGACTGCCATTTGCCCGTGGGCGTTCCGCTCGCGGATTACGCCGGCCACCAGCTGCGCGACGTGCCGGGCCAGGTCGTCGCTGGATTCGAACACGAACGTCGGAAGTTGCGTGGCGGCAGCGCGGCGCGGCTTGACGGAGGGGGGCGTTACAGTCTCGGCGGGCATTGCAGGAGTTCGAGGTTCAAAGTTCAAAGTTCAAAGTCGCGACAGCCAGTATGCCATAGCAGGCCGCGGGCTGCCAATTGGCGGAATTTCCATACAATGCGTGAGTCTCCAGCAGCCGGACGTTGGATGGGCGCTCCCTCACGGCATCAATTCACCTTGCGGACGATTCTGCTGGTCGTGGCAGTCGTCCCGCCGCTGATCGGCGGCCTGACCGGCGGGCTGGGACCGCACGTAAAGAACGGGTTGTTCCTGGCTCTGGGCATCCCCGCGTTGGCCCTGGCGCTGCTCGGCCTCACGTTCGTGCTGACCTGGCTCGTCTTCGTTTTGCCCATCGCCATGCTCATCCCTGAGCCCGACGACAGCGATTCCAGTCGCTGCGAGTAAACGTCAGCGGGCGCAGGCCGACGCCGGCTCATGACGCGGATTCGCCCGGCGTGCGGAGCGCGCGGTGAGCGCGGGCGAGGGCCATCAGGCCGACGATCGTCAGGCCGATGCCGACGACCAGCCAGGGCGAAAGCTTCTCGCGAAAGATGACGACGCCCGCGATCGCGGCCAGCGTGGCCTGCGTGGCGTTCAAGGCATTGACGTAGACGATACTGTTGAGCTGGAGCGATTTCGTCAGCGCCAGGAACGCCACCGTGTTGCACAAGCCTGCGGCCAGCATGATCGCCAGGTCGGCGGGCAACGTCGCCCGCATGCCCGCGCCGCCGATACGGAGCCAGGCGATGCTGCCCAGGCCGATCACGCCAACGGTGGAGACGATGAATAGCGATGTGGGCAGTGGCGCTCCGCGCGTCACGCAATACCGCAGGATGGTGTTGAGCAGCGTGTAAAACACGCCCGACCCGCAGCCGGCGGCGACCCCGGCGGCCAGCCGCCACGGCGGCGCGGGCGCGGGCAGGCTGTCCGCGCTCGATTGCATCGCCCGGCCGGCTTCGCCCGCGCCGATCGCGAGCACGGCGATGGCCGCGAGCAAGATCGCCAGCGCCAACAGCACCCGCGGCGTCAGCGGCTCGGCCAGGAAGACGCGGCCCAGAATCGCCGCCGAGACAATCATCCCGCCCATGCACAGCGGCACCGCCAGGGCCACGCCAATGATGTGCAGGGCCGATTGAAAGCAGATGTTGCCGCCCAGCTGGCCGCACAGTCCGCCCACGGCAATCAGCAGCAGATATCTCGGCCGCGGTACGACAGGCCGACCGCGCGAGGCCAGCAAAGCCAGCACCGGGGCCATAATCGCGACCGTCGGAACGGCGCGGATCGTGGAAACCCAGACCGGATCGCAGTGGTGCACCGCCCGCAGGAACGAATTCGCGCAGGTATAAATGAGTGCCGAGAACAGCCCGCAGAGCGTGCCGAACAAGTGCGGATCGACGAGGCCGGCAACTGGCGGCTCGAGTTGCTGGCGAGGATTCACGGAGCACATTCTACCGAGGGTTCAGGGTTCTGGGTTCACGGTTCAGAAGAGACAAGCCATTTCATGTCGATTGCGACTGCTGTCCGCTCTGTTGCCCGCTTGCTGAAGCGGCTGGATCGCAAGGTGGCGTTCGCCGAGAGCTGCACGGGAGGGCTGGTGAGCGGATCGCTGACGAAGATTCCCGGAATCTCCAACTATCATTGCGGCGGAGTCGTCGTCTATCGCAACCAGACCAAACAGGCCTACCTGGGAATCGCGGCGGAGTTGCTCGAGAAACCCGGGCCGGTGAGCCGCGAGGTTGCCGAGCAAATGGCCCAGCGCGTGCTGCACATGACGCCCGAGGCCGACCTGGCGGCGTCCGTCACGGGCCACTTGGGGCCAAACGCCCCGCCGAAGCTCGACGGGCTGGTCTTCGCGGCTGTCGCTTGGCGCTCGCCGCAGCGCGTCCGGCATCGCCGGCTCCAGTGCGGGCGCCGTGATTCGCGGGCGACTCGCCAGCGATGGGTTGTCGAGCAGGTGCTGCTGCTGTTGGCCGCGGAGCTGGAGGCCGCGCGATGAACATCAGCCCGCTGGAGCGGCGCGTGCTGGCGATCGGCACGGCGGTGGTACTGCATGCGGCGATCCTGGGACTCGCCGCAGCCGTCCACGCCGCGGCCCAGGCAGCCGGCCGCGTGCCGGCGCTGCCCCAGGGACCGCCGCTCTTGCTCGCGGCGGTGGCCCTGGTCATGGCGCACTGTTCGCTCGGAGCGATCTGGTGGGCTCGTTCGAACTGGCCCTCCTATGCCAAGACGCTGGTCGCGGTGCTGGCGACGGCGGCGCTCTGGGCGCTGCTGATCGGCGTGCTCGAGTCGACGGACCTGGCCGAAACCGCCGCCGCCGCTTGGGCCGCGAGCTTGGCGACGCAAGTCGTGCTCGTCGGCTTGGGCGCGGCCCTGCTGGAGCTGCTCGTCGCGCCGCCGGGCGTGGCCGAGCGGAGCCGCTTCACGATCCTCATTCTGCTGCTCTGGACGGCGGTCGTCGGCGTGCTGCTCGGCGCTGGCCGCCGCCTGGCCCAGGCCTTGGGCTGGAATCTGGCCGACGTCTTGCGGTGGCAGTGGTTCTATCAGCTGCAGATGATCGGCGTCTCCAATGCGGCGCTGGCGGTCAGCCTGCTCGTGGCCGTGCGCCTCCGCCGCGAGTGGACCGTGCGGCTGCTGGTCGCGGGCCTGGCTCTGTTCTTCGTAGGTCTGGTCCCGCCGCTGGCGATGACGGCGATGTTCAAGGGCAATCTGGGCGCGAGCTTTGCCGACGTCGCCTGGCTCTTGCTTGTGCAAGGCTTGTTTGTGCTGGCGACGCTGGCCCCACTGGAAGCGGCCAAAGAGTTGCCCAAGTAGCACGGCCTCGGACGTGTGCCCATTGCCGGCGCGGCGGTCTGTTCCTATATTGCGGGGCTTACCTGAAGCCACGCATACTGCCGGCCCGATCGCCATGGGAATTCGCCCCCGCACCAAGTTCACGATGCAGCTGAAAAACCGCCGCTGCCCCAAGTGCGGCGCGAAGCTGAACAACCAGGTCAAGCGCTGCAAGCGCTGCGCCGCCGTCGCCGGCAAGCCGCGCAAGCGCTGATTCAAAGCCGCGATTATCCGCCAGTCGGATTCTCCACCATTGCTGTAGCCGCGGCCGCCGGCTGGGAAGGCCCGGCCTCTTCTAGCGCTCTGATCACCTGCCGCTCCAACAGCGCGTCGCGGAGGATAATGACTTCGCCCGGCTTGCCCGCGGGATAGATGGCCAGCACGGGAATCGAATTGCTGTTCAAGTCGGCCAGCTTCTGCTTGATCGTGTCGTTCTTGTCCGTCCAATCGGCCAGCAGTGGCACGACCTGGTTTTTTTCGACGACCTCTTTCACGCGGTGGGTGTTGATGGCCAGCCTGAAGTTCGCCTGGCAAGTTAAGCACCAATCGGCCGTAAAATCGACCATCACCGTCTTGCCTTCGGTCTGTAGCTTTGCGATTGCCTCAGGCGTGTAGGGCTGCCACTCGTAGAGGTGCTTGACCGGCCCCAGATAAGTGAACGCCAGCCAACCGGTGACGGCGGCCGCGGCGATGCCGATCGCCCATTGGCGGAGCTGCTTGCCGGTGTCTTCGTAGATCGGCACGCGGCCGATGAGCCAGCACGCGAACCAGACGCCGATCACCAGGGCCAGCGTCGGAATGAAGTAATCGGCGCTGATCGTGGCGAACAGATACACGACCGTCCCGAGCAGCACGAACCCCATGACCTGCTTGAAGGTCTCCATCCACTCGCCCGGCTTGGGCAGCCAGCGGACCAGGCCCGGAAACGCCCCGATGAGCAGGTAAGGCGCAGCCATCCCGAGGCCGACGCTCGTGAAGATCAGGTAGGTCGCCAGCGGCGGCTGGGCCAGCGTGTAACCGAAGACCAGACCCAGGTACGGCCCGCTGCAGGGCGTGGCGAGCAGTGTCGTGAAGATGCCCTTGAAGAATGCCCCCGCGGGACCTTCTTGCTGCTGCAACTTACCGGAAGCTTGCGACTGGGCGAAGCCGGGAATCGGCACTTCCCAGACGCCGAGGAAGCTGAGGGCGAATGCGAACACCACCACAACCATCGCGACCTTGAAGCTCGTGAAAGTGAACTGCTGCCCCCACGAGAGATTCTGGCCGAGCTGCGGTATCAGCGAGCCGAACGCGGCCAGGGTCGCCAGCGCTACAAACACGGACAGCAGTCCCAGCGCGAACCAGACATTCAGTGCGAAGATACTTCCGCGGCTTTGCCCGCCCTGCTGGATGAACGAGAGCACTTTGAGACCGATCACCGGCAGCACGCAAGGCATCAGATTGAGAATCAGCCCGCCCAAGAGGCCGAAGCCGATCATCGGCAGCAGTGTGGCGAAATTGACTTTGCCGGTCGGCGCGGGATGCTCGGCCGCCAGTTTCGCAACGTCGTTGTAGCCCTTGATCGTCGCCGACTTGTCGGCCGAATCGACGGGAATGAACTCGAGCGGGATTCTCCCTTCCTCGGCCTTCGCCTTCACCGGCAGGGCGGCGCGGAACCGGACCGCGTAAGGTGGCAGACACCTTCCGGGGTTGCACGTCTGCAACCCGATGGCCCCGCTGACCACGCTCTCGCCGGCGGGCGAGTCGCCCGGAATCGACAGTTCGATCGTCCAAGACACAGGCTCTTCGTGGTGTCCCCCTTTGGGTGTCGTTGATTCGACGACGGGCGACCGCGTCCAGCCCGGCGTCAGCGGATTGAGGTGAATGAGCGTTGGCTTATTGACGCCGACCTGATTGGGATCCTGCGGGGAATAGGGATACACGTGCCAGCCTTCGTTCGGAATCGCCGTGATGACCAGCCTGGCCTTGCTGCCCGGTGCGGCTGCCGCCGGCTCGAGGTGGCCCTTGAGCGCCAACTGCGCATCGCCGCTGGGAGGCTGATATTCGCCCGCGCTGGCCGACGACTCGCTGTAGCCGGCCAGCGCAGCCGAGATGTCGGAACCGAAGTCCTGGCAGTTGTCTTTGCAGACCTGACCGCTGGCCTTGACCTGGATCGTCAGCGACTCAGGCTTCACTCCCGCGGCAATCTCGATCGGAGCCGTCCACTTGACTTGCCCCTCGTGCTCTTCGACGGGGACCTTCCAATACGGGTACTTCTTGATCTTCGGCGCGATGTCGGGCTGGAACGGCCCGAGCAGCTTGTAGTCGGCTGACTTGGCGGGCTCGAGGCGCGTCCGTTGCGTTGCGCCGTCGGGCTGGGTGATGGAATAGATGTGCCACTCGGGCTCGATCTGGGCCGTGATGGTCAAAAATCCGCGCCGCGATCCCTTCTCGATCGTGAACGAGCCAGTGAGCGTCACCTTTTCTCCACCAGCATCGCCGATTCCCAGTTGACCGGCGATGTTGAGCTTGGGGAGCGGCTCGTCGAGCGGATTGGTGGGGGCGTCCTGCGCCGCCAGGGGCAGGCAGAGCAGGATCAGCGAAATCCAAATAGTCCAGCGAGCAAATCGGTACATGTCGGATCTCACGATCGAAATCGTGCTAAGTCGTTAGCTGCCAAGCGGTTGATTGTAGAACCGCTGTCTGGGGGCGACAACTTCACCCAGTACGCAACCGAACCCGGCGCGGTTTGTGCCGGTCGCGGGGGCCGGTTCATGCGCGCATCACCGCGAAAAAGTTTGGAGCTGCAAAAATGGCCGTAACCCATTGCTGCATAAGTACTTTGATCAAACTCGGCGCGGCGGCAATGATGCGCATTATGCGCAAACAACCATTCCAGGGGAGCATAACTGGATCATCGTCGCTGTTGTGAACTTTATAGTCAAAATGACAGTAGCTGCGCTGGCGACTTACTTACAGCAAATGCGGAACCAAATGTTCATTCTACGCCCGTCGATTTCAAGTTGTCCCAGTAGCTGCCTAATATCAGGTCAAATCGCCTCTCCAGCGCTGCCTGATTCTTCATCGCGCGAATCTACGGCTCGTTGACAGCACGACGTAACCCATTTAGCATGAAAGGGTTGCTTCTATCTCGCCGGTAACCATCGACGGGCAGCCTGGCGGCAGCCGCCGGTCGGACCAGGGGGCATTGTTGGCCACTCCTTCCCGCAGCGGAGTGTTTTCCAAGGCGACGGATCGCCGCGTCGAACGGTTTACCGAAAGCGTCAGCTTCGACCACCGTCTTTTCGCCCACGACATCGCGGGCTCGATCGCTCACGCTCAGATGCTGGCGGCCGTCGGCCTGATAAATGAGCAGGAATGCCGCCAGATTTGCGACACGCTCCAGCAGATTCGGGGCGAAATCGAAGCCGGCAAGTTTCCGCTCCGCACGGAGTTGGAAGACATTCACATGCACATCGAACAGGCGCTGATCGAGCGCCTGGGGGATGTCGGCCGCAAGTTGCACACGGGTCGCAGCCGCAACGACCAGGTGGCAACCGACCTGCGAATGTGGATTCGCGACGCCCTAGATCGCGTCGATTCCAAGATTTTGGAGTTGCAGCGTGCTTTTATCGGCCGTTGCGATGACGATTTCGATGTGATCCTGCCGGGCTATACACACCTCCAGCGGGCCCAGCCAGTGCTCGCTCCGCACTATTGGCTGGCCTATTGCGAGAAGCTCCAGCGCGACCGCCTGCGCGTCATGGACTGCCGCCGCCGGGTCAACGTCTCCAGCCTCGGAGCCGCGGCGCTGGCCGGCAGCAGCCTGCCGATCGACCGCCAGGACGTTGCCAGGCGCCTTGGCTTTGAGGCAGTCGCGGCCAACAGCCTCGACATTTCGAGCGACCGCGATTTCGTCCTGGAAACGGCGTTCGTGCTGACGCTGATCGCCGAGCACCTCAGCACGTGGGCCGAGGAGTGGATTCTCTGGTCCACCGCGGAATTCAACTTCCTCAAGCTGCCGCAGGAATTCTGCACCGGCTCGTCGATCATGCCGCAGAAGGTGAATCCCGACGTGCTGGAATTGACCCGGGGCAAGACGGCCCGCGTGATTGGCAATTTGCAGTCGCTGCTGGTGCTCGTGAAGGGCCTGCCGCTGGCCTACAACCGCGATTTGCAGGAAGACAAAGAGCGGATTTTCGACTCTTTCGATACGGTCGAATTATGCTTGGAGTTGGCCGCGCCGCTGGTGGCTGGGACGGCGCTCCATCGGCAGGCGATTGCCGAGCAGCTCGACCGTGGACACCTCGACGCGACGACCTTGATGGAGTGGCTGATCCTCCGCGGCATGCCGCAGCGGACGGCCCATCACCTGGTCGGGCAGCTGGTGGGTACCGCCCTGGCCCGCGGCTGCCGGCTGGCCGACCTGGCGATCGCCGATTTTCGCGCGGCCGATCCGTCGCTGGACGAATCGGTTTATGGAGTGCTGGGCGCGAGCCGCGCGGTGAACGCCTTCCGCAGCTACGGCTCGACCGCGCCGGGCGAAGTCCGCAAACAGATTGACCGCTGGAAGCAACTTGTTGGGCACGCATCCTGACCACTGCACCATGACCCATCGCCTTTGGATTTCGACCTTCGGAATACTGGCCGCCTCGGCAGCGGCCGTGGTGCTGGTCGGCGCGCTGGCGCCGGCGCAGGACCCGTTTGGCGCACCCATGCCCAAGGCCGGCGCGCCTCAAGCCGGCGGCGCTCCGCCAGCGGCCGATCCGTTTGGCGGCGCTGCTCAGCCTGGCGCAGCCAGGCCGGCCGCTGCTGCGCCGGCCGATCCGTCGAAGCAGGATCCGCTGGCGATTCAAATCCTTCGCGACAGCAACCCAAGGGCGCCCGCCGAGCTGATGCAGGCGGCGCAGACGGCGCTGAAATTCGGGCGGCCCGACGAAACCAGGCGTTATTTGGGCCTGCTGGTGGCTGCTAAGCCGGCCGACGACGCGCTCGCGCCGCTGGCGGCCAGGTTCGGCGAATTCCTGTTCCAGCTGGCCAGCACCAAGGATGTTCAACCCGAGGGCAAGCAGGTCGCCGACGGCGTGCTCGCCGCCGCGCAGCGAGTGGCCCAGAACATCGACCGGATCAACGCCCTGATTCCGCAATTGTCGGCCGAGTCGCTGGGCGAGCGGCAAGACGCCCTGGGCAAGCTGGCGACAGGCGGCTCGACCATCGTGACGCCGCTATTGCGAGTGCTGGCCGATCCCGCGCGGGAGAAAGAGCACCGCTACATTCGTGCGGCACTCGTGCACCTGGCCATCGACACCGAGGCGCCGCTGCTCGGCGCGCTGGAGACGCCTAATGAAAATCTGAAGACGCAAATCATCGCCGTGCTGGGGCGGATGCGCTCGCACCGCGCGACGATGCACCTCGTTCGGCCCGCGGTCGATCCGCAGGCGCCCTCCGAGCTGCGAGCCACGGCCGCCGGTGCCTTGCAGATGATCCTGGGCGCCTCGCCCGACCGCTACGAAGCCGAGAAATACCTGGCGCAGCAGACGGCCCGCCTGCTTGAAGGCGAATTGCCCTATCGGCCCGATCCGGCCGATCGCGTCGAGCTCTGGTCGTGGGACGAAGCGCAGCGCCAGGTCACAGCCCGCAAGCTGCCAAAACGCGACGCCGCGCTGCTCCTGGCGACGCGCGTGGCCAGCGATTTGTACGCCTTGAAGGCTGGCGACAACGCGGCCCTGAGGCTGATGCTGCTGACCAACCTGGATCTGGCCAAGACGCTGGGCGGTTTGGATCGGCCGCTGCCTGTGGATGCCGCTTCGGCCGGCGCGGCCGCCATGGCCGCGGGTCCGACCGTCGTCAACCAGGTGTTGGCCGATGCGCTGAAGCACGGCCGAGTTGCGGCGGCGATTGCCGCCGCGGAAGTGCTCGAAAAACTGGGAAACGCAAGCGTGCTGACGCCGCACGACGGCATCAGCCCGCTGGCCGAAGCCCTCAAGCATCCCGACCGCCGCGTGCGGCTGGCGGCGGCGCTGGCGATCGCCAGGCTCGCGCCGGCCGCTTCGTTCCCGGGAGCAGGGCAGCTTGCGCCGGCGCTGGCCTGGTTTGCCGCGACGAGCGGCGAAGATATGGTTCTGGTCGCCCATCCGCGCGGCGAAGATGCCCAGTCGCTCGTCGGCTTCATGAACGAGCTCGGCCGCGCCGGGCAGGCGGCTTACATCGGCCGCTATTTGATGGAGGAGGCCGTCGTCAATCCCGACGTCGAGTTCATCCTGATCAGCGACGCCATCGATCTGCCGCCGGTGCAGGAGCTGGTCCAATGGCTGCGCCGCGACTTCCGCACGGCGCAGATTCCCGTCGGTGTAATGGCCCGCAGCGAACTGCTCGACCGCACCCGCTTCGCTTTTGTGGACGATCCACTGACGACGGTCTTTCCGCGGATCTATTCCACGAATGTGGCTGCGGTGGAAGTGGCCAGGCTGGAGGAGATCGCCGGACGCAACCGCGTGAGCCGCGACGAGCGAATCGATCAGGCCCGCGCGGCCTTGGCGGCGTTGGCGACGCTGGCCAAGACGCCCGATAACTTCGCGCGGCACGAGCTCTTGCGGCAAGAGCCGCTAGTGATCCGCGCGCTGGCCAATCCCGCTTTGAGCGTCGCGGCGGCGAATGTGCTGGGGCTGTTTGGCTCGCCCCGAGCACAGACGGCGCTGGTCGATTTCGCGAGCCAGAATACGCGGCCGCTGGCCGACCGGCAGGCGGCAGCCGCGGCTTTTGCGGCGGCGGTCAAGGCCCGCGGGCTGCTGCTGACCCAAGCACAGCTCGCCGCGCAATACGCGCGCTACAACGCCAGCGAAACGCTCGACAAAGACACCCAAGCGGTTCAGGGCTCGCTGCTCGACGCCATCGAAGCACCGGCGATCGCGCGGGGAGATTTGAAGAAATAGGAAGCCTGCTTGATAAGTAGTACTGCTGCCCAACATTTGAGCAACTGCTAAGCCCGCGAGATTTGCTCGCGGGCTTGGTTCGTTTACTGACCGCGTTCCATCCGCGTCACGGATGCCGCCTATGTCGCCCTACCGCCCACCGCCTGCCGCCGAAACCGGACCGCCGATTCCCGGACTGATTGGCACCAGCCCGGCGATGGAGGCGGTCTATCGTCTGACGCGGAAGGTCGCCAAGACCAACGCCTCGGTCCTCCTGCTGGGCGAAACCGGCAGCGGCAAGGAGATGATCGCGACGTCGATTCACCGGCTGAGCCAGCGGGCCAGCGGGCCGTTCGTGCGAGTGAACTGCGGGGCGCTCAGTGAGAGCCTGCTCGAGAGTGAACTGTTCGGCCACGTCCGCGGGGCGTTCACCGGCGCGATCAACAACCGCACCGGCCGTTTCGAGGCTGCTCATACGGGGACGATCTTCCTCGACGAGATCAACAGCACGTCGCTGTTCCTGCAGGTGAAGCTGCTCCGCGTGCTCCAGGAGCGGGAGTTTGAGCGGGTCGGCGACACCACGACGAACCGCGTCGATGTCCGCGTGATTGCGGCTTCCAACCGCGACCTGTACGCCGAGGTCGATGCCGAGCGGTTCCGCGAGGACCTCTATTGGCGACTGAACGTCGTGCCGATCGTCATTCCGCCGCTGCGGATGCGGCGCGAGGACATTCCGGCCCTGGTGGCCCACTTCCTCAACTACTACAGCGAGAAGAACGACAAGAACGTGGTCCACATCCAGGCCGAGGCGATCGAGGCCCTGCAGGAGTATCACTGGCCGGGCAACGTCCGCGAACTGCAGAACTATGTCGAGCGGGCCGTGGCGATGGCCGACGGGGACGAGCTGACGGTGGAGCTCTTGCCCGACGCGGTCCTGGGCCGGGCCGAGCGCCGCGCGGGCCGCATCCGCGGCGTCGATCTGGAAACGCTCGTCTTCGAGGTCGTGCAGCAGGGCGTTACCACCGCCCCGTCCGACGAGACCAACCTCCACGAGAAAATCGTCAACCGCGTCGAGCGCGAGCTGATCGTGCAGGTCATGCAATCCTGCAACAACGTTCAGACCAAAGCCGCCACCCGCCTGGGCATCAACCGCAACACCTTACGGAGCAAGTTGCAGCAATATAATCTGGAGGAAGCGAACGGGGAGGACACCAAGACCGGATGAGCCAATAGTGGCTTGCCCCAACGGGGCAACCTTCGCCAGCCCAGGGCAAGCCCAGCGCCGCCCTGGGTAACGAATTCCCGACTGAGTCGCCGCCCCAAAGGGGCGTCATGGGCGCTGCCGAGTTTCGCCCCGTTTGGGGCTGAATGGTGTGTGGTGGTCGATAACCCAGGGCTTCGCCCTGGGCTGACGAAGGCCGGCCCGTTGGGCCGCAAGCAATACGGCATGCTCTCGGGAATACATATCTTCTGCTTCTTCGCGACGTGCGCGCTGGTCGTGCTGTGCCTGGAGATTTCGCGGCTGTTCTTTCGCATGCCAGTGCGGCTGATCGTGATGCTGGGAATCGCAGCCGTTGGGTTCATCGCCCAAACGTTGTATTTGGGACATCGGGCCTGGACGAGCTCCCTGCCGCTTTCGACGTGGCACGACTGGTTCCTGGTGGCGGCGTGGATTCTGGTCGCGGCCTATCTGGGGCTGACCATGTCGCGGCCGACGACGATGGTCGGCGTGTTTCTGCTGCCGGTCGTCATCGCGCTGATGCTGGTCGCGGCGGCAGTGCCGCGCGACGTTCCCTTTGCCCGCGATCGCGCGCTGCAAGCTTGGGAACTTGCTCACGGTTTGTTGCTGCTGGCGGGCACCGTCCCCGTTTCGCTTGGCTTTGTCGCGGGAGTGATGTACCTCGTGCAGTCCTGGCGGCTCAAGCACCATGTGTCGCCGCAGGCTGGGCTGAAGCTGCCGAGCCTTGAATGGCTGCAGGCGGTCAACAGGCAATCGCTGATTTTCTCGTCGTTCTTCATCGCGCTCGGGCTCGTGGCGGGCATCGTCCTCAACACGATCAAGGCCCGCGAGTACGGCGCCGGCCTGCCGTGGACCGACAGCGTCGTCATCAGCTCGGCCATCCTGCTCGTGTGGCTGCTTGCCGCCACCGCGTTCGAATGGCTCTATAAGCCGGCCCAGCAAGGCCGCAAGGTGGCCTATCTGACCGTCGCCAGCTTCATCTTCCTGGCCTTCGTGATGGCGATGCTCGTGGCGGGCGGATCGAAGCACGCAAAAGGCGGGGCAGGTTTGCAACCTGCCCTACCCAGCCCTCGGTCGTCTGTTGCTCACGCGGCAGGTTCCAAACCTGCCCCACTGATGACGGAGGCCCGGGCATGAAGCTCCACATGGTCGGCTGCAGCCACCACAACGCGGCGGTGGCCGTGCGGGAGCGGCTGGCGTTCAGCCGCGATCAGGCGGCCGAGGCCCTGACGCGGTTTCGCACGCGCTATCCCGAGGCGGAGGCGGTGCTGCTCTCGACCTGCAACCGCGTCGAGCTCTATTTCGCCAGCGAAACGCCGGACGCCTGCCCGTCGCACCACGATGCGGTGAACTTCCTGGCCGAGTTTCACGGCCTGTCGCCGACCGAGCTGTTCAACGAATTGTTCGAGCACACTGGCGAGGACTTTGTCCGGCACCTGTTCACGGTCGCCGCCAGCCTGGACAGCATGGTGATCGGCGAGACGCAGATACTGTCGCAGGTGAAACAGGCCTACGAGCTGGCCAACAGCGTCGCCGCGACCGGCACCATCACCAACTCAGCGTTTCAGGCGGCGCTCCGCGTGGCCAAGCGCGTCGCGACGGAAACCGCCATTCAGCAAAAACGGGTCAGCATTCCCAGCGTCGCCGTCGCCGAGTTCGCCAAGGGTATCTTCGAGCGTTTTGACGACAAGCACGTCCTGGTGATCGGCGCGGGCGAGATGGGCGAGGAAGCCCTGCGGTACCTGATCGATGAAGGAGCCACGCAGATTTCGCTCGTCAATCGCAGCCTGGCCCGCGCCGAGGACCTCGCCGGCCGGCTGGCCGGGCAGCCGCGGCCCTGGAGCGACCTGCACGCCCTGCTGGTGGAGGCCGACCTGGTCGTCAGCGCCACCGGATCGCAGGAGCCGATCCTGACCGCGGCCGACTTTCGGCCGATCGTAGGCGAGCGGTTCCAGCGGACGCTGCTGATTCTCGACCTGGCGATCCCCCGCGATTTCGATCCGGCCATCAACGACCTGACCGGCGTGTTTCTCTATTCCATCGACGATCTGAAAGCGGCCTGCGACCGCAACCGGCAGGAGCGGGAAAAGGAGTGGCCCAAGGCCCAGAAGCTGATCGACGAAGAGACCGCCCGCTTCATGGCCGACCTGCACCACCGGGCCACCGCTCCCACGATCCGCCGCCTGAAGGCCCGGGCCGACGAGGTGAAGGCCGACGAACTGGCCCGCCTGCTCAACAAACTGGGCAATGTTGATGAACGATCGCGCGCGGAGATCCTGTCCGCCTTCGACCGGCTGGTCAACAAGCTGCTGCACCCTCCGCTGGAATCGCTCCGCGACGAAGCCGAGCGGGGCCCGCCCCACGGCCTTTTGGACGCCCTCAAGCGGCTGTTCAAGCTGAAGGACTAGGCATTCGGCAGTCCGCACATACGCGCAAGCCTTTACTGAGTAAGCACTTGCGTCGCCAGCCGTTACAATCGCTACCCGCCCCTGACGCGCCCCCGATATATTACAATTACCTATTCGCTTTAGGGCGGGCGGCCTGGAGGGGCCGCGATTCCGGGGCTGGTGGCGGCGGCGGGTGTGCTGCCGGAGAACATGAGTGAGGCAACCATTCCGCTGGTCGATTCCCACCGCGCGCTGTCGCTGTTCGGTGCGCGGGACCAGCACTTGCGGACCATCCGCGAGACCCTCGGCGTGGCGATTACGCATCGAGACGGCGAGATCCGGGTGAGCGGCGAGGAAACCGCCGTAGCCCGGGCGACAGCAGCCCTCAACCAGCTCAGCAGCCGCCTCGACCAGCAGGGGGAATTGACGGGCGATCACGTGGCCGATGTGCTGGGCCACGTGACCGGCAAGCGCGAGGCGGCCCCGCCTCAGACGCCGGTGGACGTGATTCACGCGGCCCGCAAGGTCTCCCCCCGCACGCAGGGGCAGGCGCGATATATCCAGTCGATTCGCGACCACGACATTACCTTCGCGACCGGCCCAGCGGGCACCGGCAAGACCTACCTGGCCGTG